>CABXXS010000005.1 GCA_902516225.1 Puniceicoccaceae bacterium
CAAAATCCTTGCCCAAGGAAACTCCGCAAAACCAGCGAAGCTCTTTAGTGACTTCATGAGTCGAGAACCTAATCCAGATGCACTTTTACGAAGGGACGGCTTATTATAAAGACAAGCCACTCTCTAGCTGCTCACCACTTGAATACCAGCATCATATTTCTCTAGTTATTCGGAATCCGCGCCGTCAAAGACAAAGTCCCCCATACCACCTCCTTGACAGAGTATTACCTTCGAATTACTTTTTATATACTAAAGTAGTGTCTATTAAGACCAAATGAATAAAGTATTTAAACTAGTCATATTTTATGCAGATACTTTTGTTTTTACCTCACCTAATCAAAAGCAGTCACCAATTTATATATTTTCGCTTTCGCCATGAAGGCGGGGCACCCAAAAACGAGCGCCTTAATAGCCAAAAATAAAATGTCCTCTTCGCCCGAAGACCCACCCACCGGAACCGACTTTATAGAGCAAACACTAGCCGCACCTGAGAACGCGCAAGAGTCTATACTGCGCCCGCTCACTTTCGATGACTTCGCTGGGCAAGTGAAGACTATCGAGCGGCTTCAAGTCATGGTCGGCGCGGCCCGCGACCGCGGCGAAGCGCTAAATCATATTCTCCTAAGCGGCCCCCCTGGATTAGGAAAGACCACACTATCGCTTATATTAGGTAACGAGATGGATAGATGAGAAATCTAGAAGTAGTTTAAATATTTAATTTGTTTAGGTCTTCACGCAGTGCAACCATACTTGTGTGCTTTCATGCGCATGCCGTTTACTTACTGTATTGATGAAGCTCGGTCTTGTCTTCACTTTGTGTTTTTGAAACTATCTTAATATATGGCTCGTTTTCGATCGTTCTTATTTCCTGGTGCTTTAATTGAAGCTAACTTACTCACTCTAGATATCCGGGAGAGCCATCATATGGTACGAGTTCTGCGAGCCAAAGCTGGCGAGAGCGTCGAGGTGCTAGATGGTAAGGGTAGTCGCTATTTTGGACACATTATAGACGCGAAAGCTAAAGCGGTAAAGGTTGAGATCGAATCAGTTGAGCGCACATCTAAACGGACGCCGAAGGTGACCTTACTGCAGTCAATTCCCAAGGGTAAAACGATGGACCTGATACTGCGTATGGCTACGGAGATAGGTGCAGCGCAGGTTCAACCAATATTTACAGATCAAGGCGATGTTCAGATTCAGGGTAAACGGCTACTTTCAAAAGTAGATAAATGGAAAGTTACAATGATCGAAGCATGTAAGCAATGTGGGCTAGGCTATCTTCCGGAGCTATTGGAGCCCGTATCTATTCAAGAGTGGTTGAGTGCTCATCCTCCGGCCGAGGGAACTCTGCGACTGGTTGCCAGCTTGGAGACGAGTAGCGGCTCTTTGCTAGATACTTTAGCGCTCGCCCAATCAGTGACAGAGGTAATCGTTGCGGTTGGGCCAGAAGGAGACTTCACTGCTTCGGAATATACGGCGCTACAGGCATCAGAATTTCAACCAGTTCGGCTCGGCGAGAATGTGCTCCGTTCAGAGACAGCAGCGGCTTATCTGCTAAGCGTGGTAGATCAGTACTTGTAGGGATTACGCATCGGAGAGTGAACGGACACTTTAAGTAAGTTCAAAACCTAAAATAGTGATGTCATCCTGTTGTTCGGAGACTTCAGTATAGGCGGCGACTTTGTCATAAAGTGCCTCAATCGTCAATTGAACTGGCTTGGACTGGAGCTCTTTCAGAGAAGCTATGACACGCTCCATCCCAAATTCATCGCCTGCGGGATTCGATGCTTCGATTATGCCATCAGTGAATGCATAAAAGCGATCGCCGACATGTAGTTCTATTGCTTTTGCAAGTGACGCGCTAGTGCCAGGCAGTCCCATAACAGTGCCGTTGGGTAGATTAACTAACTCAATCGTGTCTTCTACATTGTGATGGACGAGGACTTGTCTATGCCCGGCATGTGAGAGGATTAGCTCGCGACTGCCATCCTTCCGGCGAGGACCAAAATGTCCTGCTAGTCCGGTGACGAATCCGTGGTTAATTCGTCCCGTTAATCCCTCGTTCAAGGAATTTAAGAAATCGCATGGGTTATCATTGTAGACTTCTGCGCTGTGCGCGGTGAGGTATTTTATTAATACTGTGTAAATGGCAGCTGTGACGCCATGTCCACAGACATCGCCCATGAAAAAAAGTAAGTGATTACTTGGATTCCGTGGAAAGTTAATCATATCCCCTCCGACTTGCGTCATGGGTTTCCAGAGGTATGCGATCTCTAGGCTTTTTATCTCAGGCACACGCCCCGGTATCATAACACTTTGCACCTCACTTGCGCTCTCATAGTCTGAGCGCATGTTCTTGTGAAAAGAGATCAAAATCCGTCATGCCTTCTAATTCATGACGATCTTTAAAACCATGCATCTGCGCCAGTGCTTGGCTGGCTGCTATGAAGCGGCTCTTTTTATCTTTTATATAAATACGGTCAGCGGTTTGCTCCATAAGGCTCTCGAAGAGTCGCTTTGCTGAAGCGTGTAAGAGGGCTGAATTATCGTCCTTGTCTTCTTTTTTGCCCGACTTTCGCATTATTGATATTCAATCATTAAGAGTACGCTTTGGCAATCAAAGATGCTCCGCATTTACAGGGGGCAGGGTTGCTCAAGGAATACCCACGGAAGCTGGAATTTCTGAGCAACCTCTTCAGCTAGGGCCTTCACCCCAAAGACTTCGGTAGCATAGTGCCCGCAAGGGTAGAGGTTTAGCCCTAGTTCCTGCGCCATGTTAAAGTGGTGCTGGCGCAGCTCGCCTGTAATAAGGGTGTCGATGTCGTTTTCGAGCAAGTGAGGTACTGCGCTCTGCCCGCTCCCAGTAAGAATACCGATTCGTTTTGGTTGCACGCTGCCGTATTCAATACTTTGATATGATTTAGGAAAGAGTTCCTTAAGCTTCTTGGAGAGTTCTTCGCGCCCTCCATCCGGACCAAGAGTAATGGTGGCCATATCGGTTCCCTCGTAATTCAGGAAAGTATCTACTTTATCTAGGCCTAGTGCTTTTGCTAGTAGTGCGTTGTTCCCAATTTCAGGATGACAATCAAGGGGAAGGTGAGCGCCGTAGACCGCGAGGTTCCCATCAAGAGCAGACTTCACTTTAATATGATTGCTGCCGACTACGGGGATTGGATGCGTCCAAAACATGCCGTGATGGCAAATGATGAAGTCGACGCCCGCAGCTATCGCATCCTCAAAGGGACGCTGCCCAGCATCCACAGAAGCACCAATCTTACTAACACAGCCATTGTTTTCAAGTTGGAGACCATTGTGAGCACCCTCGAAATCATTGATCTCGCCTCGGCACACACGCTGATCGCAGAAAGTTACAATTTCTTCAAGTGAGGCCATATGTGTATATATTGTATACTACTGGGCTTAGAGTGAAGTGTATTTTGTGGATCTTTTTTGATTGATTCTAGCCGCTGAGTTCGGACTTCTATTATTTGAAGATGTCAGATTATAATACAAGATTTGGAGCGGTAGGGCGCCTCTACGGCGAGGTTGGCCTTGATCGCATACGTAGGGCGCATGTTTGTATTGTTGGTCTCGGGGGCGTCGGGTCATGGGTGGTCGAAGCACTCGCGCGATCTGGTATTGGGGCGCTTACTCTTGTTGATATGGATGAGGTCTGTCTGAGTAACGTTAACCGTCAAATTCACGCGCTAGACGCAACGATCGGCAAGAGTAAGGCTTTGGTACTCGCCGAGCGTATTAGGCAGATCGCCACAGAGTGCATAGTTAGTGTCGAGAATAGTTACTTCACCGAAGCTACTGCCGAGCGTTTACTTGCCCCAGACTTTGATTACATTATCGATACGATTGATGGAACAAAGCATAAATGTAGACTTATCGCGGAGGCCCGCCAGCGCCGACTTAATTTTATTACCTGTGGCGGTGCAGGAGGTCGTATCGACCCAAGTCGTATACAAATCAGTGACTTGGCCCGCACGATTAACGACCCACTTCTGCTGCAGGTTCGTAAGCGACTAAGGAGTGAGTATGGCTTCCCTAAGTTCAAGCGCCAAAAGTTTAAAATAGACTGCGTATACTCAGATGAATTACCTGTTTTCCCGCGGGCCGACGGCAGTGTTAATCGCGAGCGTGAAAGCGGGGAGGACTATCGCCTAAATTGCGACGCTGGGTTCGGATCTGCGGCTTACTTAACAGGAGCTATGGGCTTCACTCTGGCTGCGGAAGTAGTTAAGCGTATTGCCATGGACAGCTATTAACTAGCTATCTGGTTTTTATTTATACTTTCTTTGATCCGCGCAAGTAAGTGCTCCGGCATAGCAGCTCTGCGAATTTTGAATCGTCCTGTATGAGCGACAATGTGATAGCCGAGATGATCGAGTGTAAGTTTTTCCAATTCTTCCCATCGAATCTCTTTTGGTTTTTTCGGAAATGCTCGAATTATAATTCCCGAATCATTCCAACTAATACGCATTCGCCCAATTGGTGAGAGTGTAAGCGCGATTGATAAAATGCTAAAGACACTGACAAGAACAGCCATCTTTTCGTCGCCTCTTTGCCAGTAACCCCATGCAACCATGCCGCCTATAAAGGTGTAGATGAGCGCTTTAATTTTTCTCATGTCATTGGCCTCGAACTCATAGCCCTTTGAAGTCAGACTAAGCATGGTGGGAGCTACAGAATTCGAATCTGCGACCTCATCCATGTCAAGGATGCGCTCTAACCAACTGAGCTAAGCCCCCGTCACCATGCAAAGAGGCGGAAATAAACTTCGTCCCCTGCTTCAAAGCAAGAAAAATTTGCGCCAACCTGCTCCGTAATAGGGGTACCTAGAAACTACAATTGTGCGCCATAAAGGTACTACATGCCATAACAGAGCTTATAGCCTGCCTTTTAGTTTTTGAAGTCTATCGCTCATTTAAGAAGGGTAAGTTGTGATTATATCTAGTCTATAGGCTGTATCTAAAAGGGCTGAAGATCCCCGCCTTTCTTCTCGACGCGCACCAACCTAGCTTTATGAAAGTATATATGCCAGCAACAGTTTTTACGATCGCAAATCAGAAGGGTGGCGTAGGTAAGACGACCTCAGCGATTAATCTCAGTTATGCCCTCGCTGAGAAAGGGGTGCGCACGGTGCTAGTGGATCTCGATCCGCAGGCTAATGCGACTAGCGGCTTGGGCCTTGAAAAACTTGAGGGTGGAAGCCTTTATGGACCCCTCTGTGGTGAGGGTGGAGCGCTAGAAAAGGTCCAACCGGTGGGTGCAAGTGAAAGCTTATTTATAATACCTTCAGAAGTGGATATGGCGGCGATCGAGATCGAGCTTTTTCAAAGAGATAACTATCTAGTTCAACTGCGTGAAGTGCTTGCGCCACTACGAGAATCAGGTGACTACGATGTCATTGTCCTGGATTGCCCTCCCGCTCTCGGTATGCTCTCGATGAATAGTTTAGCCGCCGCAGACTATCTGCTCATTGCTTTACAATGTGAGTATCTGGCGATGGAAGGTCTCGGCCAAATACTCAAAGTCGTCGGCAAGCTCCGAGAGGCTGGCGCCGATCACCAGATAGAGCTTGGGGGTATTCTTATGACTATGTTCGATAAGCGCACCAATCTTTGCCAGCAGGTCGTAGGCGAAGTACGCAATCATTTCGATGAGCTGGTTTTTAACAGTATGATACCTCGCTCGGTCCGCCTTAGTGAAGCCCCGAGTTTCGGACAATCTATTTTTGAGTATGCGCCCGATAGCAGCGGTGCTAATGCGTACAACTGCTTTGCTAAAGAAGTTATTGAGCGTTTTAACTTGGGGGCATAGCGCCAGCCATGTCCGAGCCCATTCCGCACCTTGAGGTATTCTGCAATTACCTCGTGCACGAACGCCGAGTCTCTGAGTATACGGTGCGCAACTACCAATCAGCGGTTAAGTCTTTCGTACGACACCTACTAGAGGCGGGCGAGTGGAGGGGCGATTTTGCTTCTGTTAGTACACTTGAGGTACGCACTTTCGTAATTGAGCAGGGGCGAAATAAAGCGCGGCGCACAGTGCACAATCAGGTTTCCGGATTGCGAGCGTTCTACCTTTACTTACGTAAGAAAGGTCACACTACAGCCAACCCTTTTGCAGGGCTTAGCCTACCTAAGCTAGACCGCCCGCTACCGAAATTTTTAACCAAATCTCAGATGCACTCCCTGCTCAACGCACCCATTCTACTATGGAAGGATGGTAAGGTTGGAGAGTTTGAGGCATTCCGGGATAGCCTTATTTTGGAGCTACTCTACGGTGGTGGCCTTCGAGTAAGTGAGCTCTGCGCTCTAAAGCACAAACACATTGAACTAGTTGAAGGGGTTGCTCGTGTCTTAGGCAAAGGTCGAAAAGAGAGGCTTTGCCCTCTTGGCCCAGTAGCAATGCAATGCTTTAAAACTTTCGTTGAACGTTTTGATCTAGAGTCGGCACACGAAGCTCCAGTTATTTGCGACTGCCGTGGTCGCCGTATGAATCCTCGGGCAGTTCAGAAATTGCTCAAGACACACCTTTACGCTGCGGGGCTCCCTCTCGATATGACCCCACATAAACTACGCCACTCTTTCGCTACTCATATGCTCGACGAGGGCGCTGACCTGCGGGCAGTGCAGGAATTACTCGGCCATACGAATCTCTCGACGACACAGATCTATACACATGTTTCCGTCGCCAGGCTGAAGGAAGCGCACAGACAAGCGCATCCCCGCGCGTAGTTACTATCTTGCTCTTTCTTTGCTCAGCAGTAACTAAACCCGTATTTGCTATGCGTTTGATTTCCCGAACTCACTTCGCCAAAATCGCCAATCTAGTAAAGCCATACCTATGAAAATAAGCTGGCTCAAACAAAAGACCATAAGCCAAAGAAAACCACTGTCGGTAAATCCGTAGGAGTGAAGCCCCACACTAAGTAGGTTTGTCCCAAACCAAGACCATGCTGTGATAATATTACCGCAGATGGCCAGTGACATGAGTCCGCGCTCTTTACAGAGCCCTCCCCAGCGTGCGTGCAAGTAAATTGCCCCCATCACTACGATCATGAGTGCGCCATTTTCCTTCGGGTCCCAACCCCAAAAGCGACCCCAACTCTGGTCGGCCCATATTCCTCCAAGAATAGTGCCGACCAGACTAAATAACACGCCGAAAGCGGTAATTCCATAGACCATCGCACTAAGGGAGCGGGCAGTTTTTTTATTGAGGCGGCGACCAAAAACGCCTACCACGACGAAGAAAATAGCCAGCGCTCCTGCGAGGAACATAGCTGAGTAACCAAAAGTGATGATAATCACGTGCGTAGCCAACCAAAAATTGGAGTCTAGCACTGCACGCATCATTTCGAGCGTATCGCCACTCATTGCTAGGTGATGGGCTACAATAAGACTGCAAAAACCGACGATCGAAGCCATTGCTGCACCTATACCGTTTTTAAAGAATTTCTCTATAAAGGTGCCAAGTAAGACTGCACCCCAGCCGACGAAGACAGCCGATGAGTAGAGATTGGTGACTGGTGGGCGGCCTTGTATATACATTCTCGAGAGTAGCCCGTAGGTATGAATAGTAAATGCCAAAAGGAGGACCCAAAATGCCGCGCGGCTGAGTTCTTTTGGCCAGCGCAGCCAAGAGATACAGACGATTAAAAATGTTAGTACATAGAGCTGCATCGAAACGTAGAAAGGCTGTAGGGCGTTGAAGTCTCGTTCGTAATGCACGCGGCGGATATCACTTGGGAAGTCGGCAACAAAGCGCTGGTGTAATTCTTGAGTAGTTTGATTGAAGCTACTGGCATCTTCGGAGCGATAAGCCATAGTCAGCGATGCGTAGCTCGTCACGTAGGGGCTCAGGGGGTCGCCTTTCATGACATCGAGTAGCTCAAGACCGATATTTTTCCAATCCTCCATCGGATCGACCGGTGCGGGCGGGGGGACTACGCGCAAGAGCGCACTTTGGGAGAGTTTTAGATAATCGTCTGCAAAGGTAATAAAGCGCTTAAGCAGGGCTTTGTCGTAGTCTTGCCCAGACTGTTGCTTGCGTAGCTCAGCCATACCTGACTGAACCGTAGCTAGGTAACTCTGATATTCGTCCGCAAGGCGGTTAAGGCGGTCGGGTCCACCGCCAGGATGGAGCGAATGCATGGTCCGGTGGTAGCGCATTAGACCTTTGTTTATTTCCGCTATTTGTCTCTCGTAGGGGCTGCGCTTCTGTGGATCAGTATTAATCTCGGAGTTTAAGCGGTGTAGTTCTTTTGAATAAGGGAGCAGGTCGTTATAGGAATAATACCGTTGTCCTTTTTGGGCTAAGCCGGACAGGCCTAGATCGTCTGGAAATTCTATCTTAAATACTGGGTATGCGTCTGCTACTTCGGGGCGCATAGTCAGATCCAAAAACCACTCTATAGGGCTTAGAGTCACTCCATCTCGGGTAACTACTTTTTGCCTACCGGAGAGAATTAACAGGGTATTTCGCGCCACTGAGTCGAGCGGCTTTATTCGCCCTCCTACTTGTACGGGTAGTTCAGAAAAAGAGTCTAGGTCGAAAATAGAGTTTGTCCTGGACGAGCGCAGTGCACCCCAAAAAATGACGACTACAAGAAGGATGATGCTACTGTAAACAAGTTTTTTCACGGATTAGTAGGCTACTATTTAACTGCGCTTGTTTAGGAATTTCATAAAGTGCATGCCGAATTGCAGGCACATACCAACGCCCATTAGAAGGACGCTAATATAGGGCAAGAGCCAGCCAGGGTTTCTAACAACCTGGAAAATAGATGTGCGATCTTGATTGGCAAATGAAGCTTGGAAAAAAGTCAGCCCCTCGTAACGAAGAGGGTGGTTCATGTAAATGAGCGCCTTCTGATTTTTAGTGCTATCTTGATGGTGGACCATAACTTCACTAGAGAAATTAAAAGGGATTTCCGTGCCGGGATATTTGTCGTGCGTAAAATCGATGAGCTCTATTTCGAATGGATAGTAGTGACGAGTGAATCGAAGGGCAATTTCCCAGGCTTGATCACCTGATTCGATCATTTGAGGAGGGAAGCGTTCGTCGATTACATTAGAGACTAGCCATATACCGAGCGAGCCTTCCGGTCCGTAGACTTCTACGAAAGAGGTCGCTGTATTAATATCACCTTCCGCGTAAGTTTCAGCTTGAGGCGTGGCAATGATACCCATGCGCACTGCGGCGCCGCGGGTTGCCATTGTTTGTAGTGGCGTATCACCGGTGGCTCGACCGACCTCCGCATTTGGGTAGTAGGCTAATGTCCTGATACGTAGTGGCGTATTTGGAACATTTACCTCCTTGCCTGGTTTCAACCATGAGGCTGGAACTGCATGAACACTGTCGTGTTCAGCGTGACTGCGGTCGATAAAAACGAGCTCATTGCTTCGGAATGCCCGCGAGTAATTATTTCTACCGCCTTCGTCGACGGGCATCTGGCTCTCGACCGAGAGGAAATCGGTAAGAAATTCGCTCACAAGAAGTAAAATAAGGCCGAAGTGAACAAGAAAAATTCCGCCCTTCTTCCAGTTGAGCTTAAAACGTGTGCTATGGGCAGCTAAGAGATTAATTAAGAGTAAGCCGCCTAATAAATATCCTCCAGGCATGGGAATATATAGCCAAAATAGTAGATCATGCATCGGTGCTTGATCTGGGTAGTCCCATAGAACAAAGAGGCTTTCAAAGTAGAGTTTCTGCGTGTGCCAAATACCGTAATGCACTTGATCGAGTGTGCCGAAGAAAATTAGCACCATTGATAGGCCTAACAAAACGACAGTAAGTTTGAGAGAGCTAAAAAACTGCAGAAGCACTTTCATTAATCAATGGTTTGTATCTTCTAAACGGACAGAATCAATGAAGCCTTTCATCGCCGCCTCGTTGGCTAGAACAGTACCACTGTCTCCTAAAAATTTAAAAAACCAAGTATAGCCATGGAAGGGAAGCAGACCGCCGAGAATACTCTTAGGGTTTCCTTCGAGGCGCACATACAAGCCCTCGTGTCCAGAGATCGAGTAAGAATTGGTGAAGTCGGAGAGCATTTCTTCATCAACTTTCTCGAGACCAATTTGCCCGCGCCAGCGATTTATATTTGCGAGCTCTCCTCCTACATCACCAGGGAAAGCGAGAACTGTTAACTCGGCTCTTCCATTTCCATCTTCGGCGATTAAATTTACTTTACGAATACCACTTGGGGGCTGCTCTTCCCAGCCTTCTGGTACCTCATAGTTAATAACACCCGCCTCTTTCGCTGCTTTTGCCATACCAGGTAGTACCTGCATAGGTCTGCCCGTAGAATCAGCCAAAGGTGCTGACTGGACTGTACTAGTATCCTCCGCTAAATTAACACTGCGACTTTCTTTAGGTATTAGGTAGCTAGTTGGCTGCGCTTTATCACAAGCTAGAAGAGAAAGCATGCAGGTAAGTAAGCCTATTTGGATAGCTAGACGTAGATCGATTAACTGGCAAAAATTATGATTTTTTTTTGGCATGTATGGAGGTAGAATAAGCCCTTATTTAAGCTGTAGGTCAACTAGATGGGATAGATTATACCCTTACCCGATGAAGCGGTTTAGTTGTTAAAACGGAAGAGGGCGACGTCGCCATCAACAAATTCATAGTCCTTGCCTTCAAGGCGGTACTTCCCAGCTTCGCGAGCCTTTGCCACGCTCTTTGCGGTAATTAGGTCTTCATAAGAGACGACTTCGGCTTTTATAAACCCATGCTCGAAATCGGTATGAATCACACCCGCACATTCTGGAGCTCGCATGCCTTTTTTGAATGTCCAAGCGCGCACTTCCTGCTCGCCAGCGGTGAAGTAAGAGGCCAACCCGAGTAGATCATAGCTCGCGCGTATAAGAAGAGAAACGCCCGAGTCGCTAATGCCGAGCGATTGTAGGTATTCTGAAGCCTCGGAGGCGTCGAAATCGATAAGTTCTGCTTCGACCGCAGCTGAAATAATGCAGGTGCCTGCGCCATGGTGCTCGGCGGCATATTGTTCTACCTTGGCAACAAAGTTATTGCTAGTAGTATCTGCCAAGTCGCTCTCGGCAACGTTACATGCGTATAGCACGCGCTTAGCAGAGAGTAAACATAATCGTCCGAGTACGACTAATTCATCGTCGTTCATATCGAGTGTAATAGCTGGCTTATTCGCATCGAGGTGCGGTTGCAGTCGCTCGATAAGGGCTAAGTTTTCGGCTGCTTCCTTGTCGCCACTTCGTGCTTTTTTCGCTAGCTTCTCACTTTGGCTTTCAAGCGAGCTAATATCTGAAAGAATGAGTTCAGTATTTATCACCTCAATGTCTCGGATCGAATCGATCGAGCCCATGTTATGAATGATATCGTCGTCTATAAAGCAGCGCACTACATGTACGATCGCATCGACCTCACGTATGTTAGCTAAAAACTTGTTACCCAGTCCTTCGCCCTTGCTGGCACCTTCTACAAGACCAGCTATGTCGACAAACTCGACCGCTGCGGGGATCACTTTATTAGTTTTTGCTATTTCGCTAAGTGGCTCTAACCGGCAGTCAGGCACTTGGACTACTCCCACATTCGGATCGATCGTGCAGAACGGATAGTTTGCCGATTCAGCCTTACGGGTGCGCGTAAGGGCATTAAAGAGTGTACTTTTTCCCACATTGGGGAGACCTACGATACCGACTTGAAGCATAGCTGATGAGGATTGTACCGTGCTGCTGTCAGTGCAATTAAAAATGCCATGCTAGATCTCCTTTCTAAGCTATGTCTTTTGTTTTACTCCACTTGAACTGGATTTGACCTCTCGGAACAATCCTTTAAATTGCGCACATGAATTTATGCTATTTTGACCACAACGCTACTGCGCCGCTCGCTAGTGAGGCTAGTGCCGCATGGTTGGAGGCGACCAAACAGTCATGGCTTAATCCATCTAGTCCTTATAGAAATGCTGCAGCAGTACGGGTGCGCTATGAGGCAGCCCGTGAATCACTTGCTTCGCAACTTGGGATCGCTCCCGAGCGTTTGGTATTTACTTCTGGTGCAACTGAAGCGAATAACGACGTGTTCCGTAATTGGGCTAGGCATCTATCAGCAGATGCCTTGGTAGGGGTCAATCCTACGGAGCACCCGAGTGTGATCGAAGCCGCTGAAATTTTTCTAGGCAGGCGCGTGGAGTGGTTGCAGATTAAAAGTGATGGCCGAGTAGACGTCGAGTCGTTAGGTGAGCGTGTCCGCTCCGGGCAAATGGCGGCCGTGTCCGTTATGGCAGCGAACAACGAGACTGGGGTGCTCCAACCTTGGCAGGAAATTGCTGATATTTGCGCCGAAGCTAACGTACCCTATCATTGTGACGCATCTCAGTGGGTAGGTAAAATGCCACTAGATGGGCTATCGAAATGCAGCTACGTGACAGCTTGCGCGCACAAATTTGGTGGCCCAAAAGGGGTCGGTTTTATAACCCTGCCGAATGAGGCAGGGGGCTTTAGTATTTTATTAGGGGGTGCTCAAGAACAGAGTCATCGAGCAGGAACCGAAGATGTGGCTGGAGTACTCGCAATGCTTGCAGCGCTCGAAGTGTCTAAAACACAGGGGTCTAGCGCACGGGATGATTTTATTAAGCGTATTGTAGTGGAGATTCCAGGTTCAATTATAGTTGGGCACGAAGCGCCCCGCCTGTGGAATACAGTTTCATTAATCCTGCCCAGACATAGGAGTATGCGCTGGATACGTGCATTGGAAAAATTAGGATTCTTGATTTCAGTAGGGTCGGCCTGTTCGACGGGCAAGGCATCTGTGTCTGCAACTCTTCTTGCAATGGGGATTGATCCTGTAACCGCAGGCCGTGCTCTACGAATCAGTTCTGGGGTTAATACCAGGGCGGAGGATTGGCAGGCGCTCTTAAGAGCGATGGTAGTAACTAATTCCTTACTCGATGCAGAGGCGTCTGCTGAGAAAAGCACTGTAATTTCCTTAGACTGATTTAGGTAACACTTGTGTATGCGCTTTCTAAACCTACGCCTTCAGGACTTCCGAAATATAGAGTTTGCCGAACTACCTCTTAATGGGGATCGTATTTTACTTCTTGGCGCGAATGGACAAGGTAAATCTAATTTACTCGAAGCCCTTGGTTTGGTCACGGCGATACGCTCTTTTCGGACGCAAACAATGGCCACACTTGCTCGCAAGGGGGTGAATGCATACACACTTGCGTATCAATTAGAGCACGACTCGGAGGGGCTCACTAGCTTGGAAATACATTCTGGTCCAGCGGGACGAACAGTCCGTATAGACGGGAAAAAAGTGACCCGCTTAATTGATTTTATTGGCCGTTTTCCGACGGTCACTTTGTGCTCTACGGATCTCATGCTTTTGCGGGGCAGCCCAAGTGAGCGACGGCGTTTCATAGACCTGACCCTCTCCGTTGTTAACCGGCCTTATTATAATTCCTTGCGTGACTTTAATCGTGGGATATCTGAGAGGAATCGGCTTTTAAAAAATAAAGGAAGTGCTGCCCAGTTGTCGGCATTTGAGGCAGAGGTCGCGACACATGCCTGTGCTATTAATGGTTTCCGAAAGGAAGGTATCTTAAAGCTAGGGGATGTACTGAGCAGGGTCTATGAAGGCATCGCTGAGGCTGATGAAGGGCCAGAATTGAGCTTCTGTCCGAACACTGACTGTGCAGATGCAGAGGCTTACTGCCGCCTACTTAGGGAGAGCCGAGCGCGTGACCAATTAATTGGAGCGACCCAGCGAGGTCCTCATCGCGATGATTTTAATTTCTCACTGCATGTTGGTGGTGCTCGCGAGTATGCTTCGGATGGGCAACAGCGAGGACTCTGTGTTGCGCTACGCTTTGCTCAGGCTAGTCTGTACAAGGAGCTGCTTAATCGAGTGCCTGTTTTGCTAGCGGATGACGTTTTGGGAGAGCTCGATCCTACTCGCCGCGTGGGATTTTGGCAGACTTGCCCTGAGGAAATGCAGATAATAGCGACTGGGACAGAACTTCCAGCAGAGCCTAAAAAATGGGCTATATATAATGTTAAAAACGGGCATGTGCTTTGCCCTTAGAATTACGCACTTAGCACTCTATCGCTTCATTGGATCATGGAGGGATAATAAGTAAATAAATTAGGGTAATATCTGTAATTCTTCTATAATGTGAAGTTCGCCACTAGGATCACAATCTGCGCGTAGACCTATAAAGCCCTCTCTGTAGCGATCGTAATAGGGCCAGAGCAATCTGCGATCAGTTTCGGGTATGGAGAGCGAATCGACAGCTATTCGCTCAAAAAACCTAAAATGACCTTCGTCAATGGTTTTGGGTAGTTCGGATATTACTTTTTTGCAATCGAACAAAAACATAAGCCAATGCCCAGTACCTTCATAGCTTTTCTCAGAAATATAACCAAAGCACTTTAAATCAGAATCATTAACGTGAAGCTGAATCTCTTCCTCTGTTTCTCTGCGTGCACACTCGTAGGGAGACTCACCAATTGATTTATTCAACTTCCCTCCAATAGGACTCCAACAGCCCATGTTGGGCGCATTTTTACGCTTTATTAGTAAATGCCTTCCTTTCACATCACGGACGAAAACAAGAGCGCTTATTTTAAAGGGTAGTGGAGTGCTCATAGGGTTTAGCATACGCGCTAATAAAGTCCTTAATTTTGAGTGCCATAAGAGCAGTAGTTACTAATGCATATTTTTACCAAAAGTATAACACATATTATTATATTCCTGGGAGCAAGCTAACTGCGTACAGAAAAGATCCTTTAATAATATTTAAATATCAAAAAAATAAATCTGGCACTTTATAATCGCAGTAAACAGGAATAATTCAAGTGCATAAAATTTCATATATATTACTTTTTGCTCTAAATATTTAAAAAAAATGGGTTGCGCTATTAAGAGTAAAAGACAGTTTATAATTTCATTTTTCATAATTGTATCTACGCATAGCTCTTGTAAAAGTCTCACTTAAGGGCTTTTGCGGTGTTAAATTATATCGTTCTGAACTACTTACCTCTATCCTAATACGCAACTAGCCTCTACTGTACCAAAGTATGTTCAACACTACCTTATTCTTAATTGTTTTATCTGCTCTATTTGCGGGTTCACTCTCAGCGAAGGCTCAAGAAACAATTAAGGTGGACCGCGTTGATTTTAATTCTCTGCGCGACGATAAGTTGCAGGTTGAAATTGAGTTGTCTTGCGAGGAAAATCCAGATTCAGAGGCACGCGATAAAGATTTCGTTGAGAAAATTCGGGTGAAAGCGTATCTTGCATTCGAGCGTGATACCCAAGAACGCTCTTTCGATTACTACACAAGTGAAGTAGAGATAATCCTTATGGAGAAGGGTGACGACAAGAATGTTTACTTTTATCTACCTGGTTTGATTGTCGAGCGCGACCAACTGAAAACAGACCCAGATTTTTACTACATACAGGTATCGGTCGACGAGGAAGTGCAAGAGCCACAAAGTACAGCGATGAGCAGCAATATACCGAATCTTGATATACTAAACTCATTTGTTTCTAGGGCAGATGCAGAGGGTGGCATAAATGAGCATCTTTTAACGCCTATTTATTTAATGACGGGCGACCCGGAACTTGGGCGCGTCAGTGACCTTCCGGCTTTTCTCCGTCGTGACGTACACAATTAATCAAGGGCACGACATATGCATCTAAATTTCGCCTTTTACCTTTTTACACATGAGTAGCTCTAAACATCTTATCATAAATTGCGGTGCTAGCCGCATAACCGCAGTTGCAGTTTCATCCAGCGGAGATAATCTAATAGTCGAGAAATTTGTTACGGAAAGCCTCCAATATGATTATTCTAACGAGGATGCTTGGCTGGGCGCTGTTGGGGGTGCTTTACACATTCTCAATAAACAGCATAATTTCTCAGGCAAAGCATCTTTTATCATTCCTGGTAATCAAGTCCTAACCAAAACCATTCGGATCCCGCATGTTGAGGCTTCGAAGCAGGCACAAATCCTTGCCTTTGAGGCGCAGCAAAATATCCCCTACCCACTAGATGAGGTGGTTTGGGACAGTCAGGTAGTCGGTGACGACGGTGTAGAAACAGAAATCCTCTTTATTGCTTGTAAATCTAACACAATTGACAATTTCTGCACCGAGGTAAGCCAAGCTGGTTTCAGTGTTAAGACTATTAATGCAGCCACAATTCTTGATTATAACGCTATCCAATTTGCCTCGCCTGAGCAGGAGGAAGACGTGTTGTTAATTAACATTGGTGCGCGTTCTACTAATTTACTCTTTAAGAACGCTGATGGATTTTTTGTCCGCAACATTCAGCTGGGAGGTAATTCACTTACGCAAAATATTGCAGATAGCCTCGGCAAGACCTTCGTTCAAGCAGAAGATATTAAGCATAAATTCTTCGATGGCGATTTAAACTATTCTGAGGATGATTCTGGGACTAAGGGGATGAGTGCTTGTGCAGATTCTTTTATTCGCCGAATGAGCCAAGAGATTACCCGTTCGATCGTTAATTACCGTCGTCAAAAAAACGGCGCTGCTCCCAAACGCATTCTTCTAAGTGGTCGTGGGTCTCTCCTGAGTGGTCTCTCTGATCAGCTTTCAACTTCGCAAAAAGTACCAGTTGAACTCTTTGACCCCTTGCAGAATGTTACACTTGGCGGCGAAATTACTTCCGATACTTCGATCTTAGCTCTAGAAATAAGCGAGATAATAGGAGCTGCTGCTCAAGATAAAGTCACAGATGGAGCCGGCGTGAATTTGCTGCCGGCAGCAATACAGAGTTCAATGGAGTTCGCGATAAAGAAGCCCTTCCTTTTGGTCGCCGCTGCGTGTTTTGCTTTGGCACCATGGCCAGCATTTATTGGCTATAAGGAGCTTAGTTCTGACTACAGAAGTGCAGCACAATCGATCAAGTCAGTAACTAGACCCTTAGTTGAATATCAATCAAAGGTCGAAAAAAATGCATCGCATGCTATTGAAATTAGTCAGTCGATACAATTGGTCGAGGGCTTAAAGAATTCTAAGACGAACTGGATACAATTTCTTGCACAGCTTCAAACTAGCTTAAGCTCGGCTGAGGATGCCTGGTTAGACGCGCTGTCTGTCAAACGTGAAGAACCTAAGGATGGTGCCCCCTCTTATGAGGTGGTCCTTGAGGGCCAGATGCTCGTTCGTGAGACAGTCGGCCAAGGAGTCGTTGATCAAGAAGTACTCTCGCGAAGAATAAAAAGCCTCCAATCTAGTTTTGAGAGCTCTGACTTTATTGTCTCGTCTGAACCACCTATCATCAATTGGAGCAGTTTGCGCAATGGGCTAAATGTTCTGCCTTTTAGTATCAACTTGGTCGTGGACACTTCTAAACCGCTTTAGTGATTATGGACTTTTTTAAGAGGAATCTAATTTTTTCGACAGTTATCATCGTCTGCTTGCTGGCATTCTTTGCTGGATCTTTCTTAGCGTTGAACGAGTCGGGTGCTATCGGTAAAGCTGAGCAAGAAATGAAGTCAGCGCAAGCAAACTTGAAGAATCTACGCTTCTCAGATCCTGCTCCTAGCATGGAAAATGTAGAAGCTTCCGCAGAGAATGTTGCCCAACTTCAATCAGCACTTAATGCCATTCGTGAGGACCTCCAGCGCGGAGATCGTTTGTCAATTTCCAGTGATGGTATTGGTGTCATGGCAGGAGTGCAGCAATTTATTTCCGATTATCAGCGTAAGTCTTCTGGGCAGGTGGATGTTAACAATGAGCCGGCTCCAATTTCCCTTCCCCAAGACTTTGCTTTTGGCTTTCAGGAATATATCGACGAGGCCAAGCCGCTGAGTGATCCAAAGAGCTCAGCTGTACTTGACCAGCAGCGCCAGATTCTTAGCTACTTGATGGACAAACTTATTGAAGCTAAGCCGACTAGTTTGGTATCAGTCGAGCGTGAAGTTTTAGAGCAAGCTTTAAGTCAACAAGGCGGAAAAAGCTTTCAAATTGATAAAGCTATCTCTGCGCGCGTGCCTGGGGCTATCGATACATTGGCTTTTCGTTTGAGTTTCACCGGGTATACAGATTCGTTGCGTAGCTTCCTGAATAATTTGGCCAAATTTGATCTCCCTATTGTAGTTCGTAGTATCGATATACAACGTCAGGGTGGGATTAAGAATACGGCTACATCTACCAATAGTAATAATCTCGATTCTATTTTTGGAGCATTTGGCGGGAGCGATGACGAAGAAGCTCCGAAGGAGGCGCAGAAACCAGTCATCTCCGAAAATTTATCTACATTCACAGTCGTTCTTGAATTTATTGAGATCGTCCTTCCAACTGATCCCGCTTCCGATAAGGCGTAGTTACTAATGAAAAAGATCTACGATAAACTCTTCCTAGTTATTGCAGTATTGTTTTTATCGACTGGCATTTACCTGTACTTAAAAAATTCAGGTCAAGCGCCTGATTTATCTACATCTATTACGGTTGGAGTTGGGGATAAGCCCTATGAGTACGAGGCGATACCAAGGGCAGATTCACAACAAGCCAGTTGGCCGGAGCCAGTTGCTCAATCTGCCGGACCAGAGTGGATCTATGATGTCTTTACTCCGCCAGAGATTTATATCGATCAAACGGGTAACTTCGTTCCTACGGGCTGGAAGCCAGCGCCTCCCCCTATCCCCTTTGGAGTTTACTTATCTGATATTGCGCGCGAACCCTATCGCATACAGCTAGAGGGCTACATTGAGGAGGACCGCACTGACCCTTCAAAATCCTTACTTCTTTTGTTTGACGAGGAGGCGAATAAACAAGTGCGCGTTCGTCCGGGCAATGAAAATATAGCTTCTGAGTTTAGAGTAATCAGTTTTGACATCAATCGTTTGCGTGACGCGGATGGAAACATTGAGATCGAGGCGAAGGCTAGTATTTTAGATAATCGAACTGGAAAAGAAGTACTACTTACCCATGGGCAGCGTCTTTATCTGGAGGACGTGACGGTACTAATCCGTTCTGATGAGATTGCCGACTTCAAAGTAGAGCTCACCGAATCTCCCACAACCTTTGAAAGTCCTTCCGGCAAGTATACTTTACTGCAAATAAACCTTGAAGAATCTACTGTATTAGTGGAGAAACACGCTACAGATATAGAGCCATCAGAGATGCGTACTTTGGAGGCACGATCTAATACGCCAGCACAAACTATTTCACCTATTTCCGCGCCTAGTACTAATGAACAAGGTGAAGAGGGTTTCGACTTCATGTTCTAATTCGTTCAAATTTAAAATTTCACTAATCAAATCAAATATATGAAAAAATATCTTGCAGCTCGTATATACCTTTCTGCTCTTTTATTATCTGGTATGCTAGGTGCCCTCGCACTTTTTGCCCCTCACTGGGTGGAGGCTAGTAGCGCATCGGAGAAAATTCGTCTTATGGCAGACACCCTGCGCGCACGCGACTCTGGAAATCTTGATTTAGCTAAAGATAACGCCGAGGAACTAATCAAAGTAGCGCCCAAAGATGAGAATGTGCAGCGCCTCCTCGCCGCCATTAACCGTGAACTTAATAAACGAGGTCCAGCAGTGGCCATGCTTGAAGCAGACTCACCAGTTTATGGCCAAGCCCCTGACGTCTCTGTAGAGACTGCCATGACTGCTCCTGTTGTCGTAGATACGAATTCTGCTGACTCGATTGTTGCTGCAGCAGCAGCAGATCAAAATGCTAAGATCGCAGCTGCAAAGTCTTCCATCGATGACTCGCTGGAATTAGCTAAGCTTGGAGCATATACCGAAGCGAGCAATCTGCTTAATACCGCAAGCGCTAGTCTTACATTAAATACTGCTACAGCTAATACTCTGAAAAAACTTGAAGAGGCAAAGGCTGACATCGTCCTTGTCGAAGCCCGTGCTCTTGCAGAGGCCGGCGACCTAAAGGGTGCAGAATCTAAAATCGATGCCTATCGTGCAGCCGGCGGTTCGTCCTCTGCAGCTAGTAGGTTAGGTAGTAAGCTAGACCGAGAAATATCCAATCCTTACAACATTGATATTAACGAAGTAAGTCCAGAATTCATCGCGCAGAATAAAGTTATTCGCGACCTCCTCGCTCGTGGCCGTGCTCAATATTTGAATGGTGATTATGATGGAGCACAGTCTACCTTCAAAGAGGTCGAAGCCCGCGATGCAAATAATGCCGAAGCCAAGCTTTTCCAGCTTAAGATTGCAGAGATTCTAGGAGGCATCCATAAACAGAATTTTTATAAAACCCGCGGTCAGATGATGACAGAGGTCGAGCAGCAGTGGGAGCGGCCTAAAGTTTTTGATATCTCAACAGGCAATGGACCTGTGGTGGAAGAGGGGGGTCGTATTCAAGACAAGCTTAACTCTATTACAATCCCGCAAGTCAACTTCTCAGGTATGGAACTTACTCGAGTTATCGAGACTCTTTCTGAGCTATCTGTTGAATACGATGTAGAGCGAGCTGGCGTAAATATTGTTCCCTTGTTTAATCCTAACGATAGCAACCCTCGGGTTAATATCAGTTTGAGGAATCTAAATTTGGATCGTATCCTTCAATTTGTCACTCAGCAAGTGAACTTTGCCTATGATGTTGGTGGGGACGCTGTTACTATTCAGCCGAGCGACAGTTTAGGGGGTAGTTCGACCACGGTTACTGAGTTCTTCCCTATCTCTCGGGCTACCGTTATCCGCTTGACCGGATTCCGTGATGGCGGAGGTTCCTCATCTGGTCCAGTTGATCCCTTTGCCGCACCCTCAGGTGGCGGTTCCTCTGGGCCGTCTCAGAATGAAGAGGTAGAAGCCCTCCAAACATTTTTCCAGAACGCTGGAGTTAATTTCGATTCCGCTGGTGCTAGTTTGGCCTTTGATGGAGAGCAACTTATCGTTACCCAAACGCGTCGTAATTTAGAGCGTATGCGTACGATCCTCCGTAATTATAACGAAGTGAAGCAAGTCGAGATTGAGGCCAAATTCCTTGAAGTCTCTCAGAATGATCTTGAGGAAGTAGGTTTTGATTGGACCTTGCGAAATGGCTTAAGTCCTCAATTCGGTGCTAGCGGTCTCCCTGTAATTGATAGTAGCGGCAACCAGGTATTTTCACCAGATCAGCAGTTCACTAACACAACTGCCCGAAACCTTAGCGACGCGTTTTCAGTCAGTTCAGGTAATTCCAATATTACACTCCAGCAACCAGGCTCAGAGCCGCTTAACTTCGCGAACGCGCCGCCTGAGGTCAATGGTTCCGTTGATCTTGCCACAGATGTTGCTGCAATGTTTACTGCATCAAAATGGTCGGTTGATGGCGTAGATGTCGACTTCGCTATCCGAGCACTTGCCCGTAAGACTGGCAGTGATTTGATGAGCGCTCCTAAGGTAACCGTTCTTTCTGGAAAGCGGGCTAATATTACAGTAGCGCAAGAACTGCGGTACCCTGAGAGTTACGGAGACATAGAATCAACTGCGTCTACAAGTGGCGGTGGCAATAATAGCGGAGGAGGAGGGTCTTCTATCTCTATTACCGCAGGTACGCCACAGGATTTCGTTACCCGTAATGTGGGTGTGGAGATGTCCGTGACTCCGAACGTTGAAAACGACGATACTATCAGCCTGATCCTCGAACCGCGAGTGACGGAATTTGAAGGCTTCGTTGAATATGGTGGTCCTAGTGTCGCCCTTGAATCTGGTACCACAGTAGTAGTGCCAGCAGGCTTTTATCAACCCATCTTTTCTACTCGTGAAATTTCCACAGAGGTTACTATTTTCGACGGTGCTACAGTAGTAATGGGTGGTTTGACTCGCGATGAAGTGAAAACGGTGAACGATAAAGTTCCGGTGCTTGGAGATATTCCTGGGATCGGACGTCTATTCCGCTCCGAAGGAGAAGCTCGTCAGAAGCGTAACCTACTAATTTTCGTGACAGCCAACTTGGTCAGTCCAGGTGGTTCACCTTCAAGGCAGAGCTCACGTAATGTCTCCGCGAATTCACTTTTCCAGAATCCAACTATAGTCACACCTGCTGGCACTTCGAATCGAACAATTCCCGCTGATAAAGAGTGACCGAGAAAAAGCTAATCACTTATAAAAGATACGCTACTAGCTACAGGCCAGACCTGGAACATACTATATTATTTGAGCAGTAATTAATCTAAACATCTCTTTTATGAAACACACCTATCGTTTTTTAAGCCTTTTCTTTATTCTTTATTCTACATCTGCACTTAAGGCTGCAGAGCCAGTAATTACTTCTTCTGTAGGCTCGCAGACTTATTGGGTTAATGAGGATTTTAATTACACTATTACGGCGACCGGATCTCCTATTTTGTTTTATGCAGGGGGCTATCAAGCGGTAGGCGGATTAACTTTAGATTCAGCTACTGGTGCGATTACTGGCGCACCGAGTAATGCTGGTGAATTTGAAATAGCTATTGCCGCAGAGAATGCCGCACTCGAGCGTAGTGCGGATGTAAAGTTTGATGTAGTGGTAGTTCCAACAGCTATAACTAGTCTTTCGCCTGCTAATGGTGTGGTAGGGGAAACATTTTCCTATGAGATCACTACTAGTAGCAGTGAGTTGGTCACCTTCACTGATGATGGTACATTACCTCCAGGTCTGACGCGTGTAGATAATATTATCTCTGGAACGCCGACCGTATCAGGTACATATCCAGTGACTTTATCTGCTTCCGATGTAAATGGTAGCGGAGTTATTGTAGTTACTTTCACAATTACTGATTCTGTTCCTGTAATTAATTCTTCTTTGCAAGAAGAAATTCTAGTAAACAATGACTTCAATTACACGATTACTGCTTCAAATTCTCCAAATTTTTACACCGGTAACTCAGATTCAGTATCTGGCTTGGGTACTGTAGATCCAAATACGGGAGAATTTTCTGGTACTCCAGACGTCCTAGGTAATTATTCAATTACGCTGCTCGCCAGTAACGCGGTAGGCTTCAGTTCACCAGCCACGCTCAATCTTGTCGTTCATCCTCTTATAACCAGCTCTAGTACTGCTAGTGCGGTGGTAGATTCACCTTTTGTTTTCGAGATAGCTACTTTTAATGATGAGGGTCTTGCCTTTAGTAATGAAGAAGGATTGCCGCCAGGTCTTACGCGTGTAGATAATATTATCTCTGGCATACCAACCCTAGCTGGGACGTACAATGTGACTATATCTGCTGCAAGTCTTAATGACTTTGATGATCAAGTCCTCACGATCACTGTTACCGATCCTACTCCTGAGATCACTTCTTCTTTAGCTGACCAGAATATTCTAGCTGGTGTTCCCTATGCTGGTTATCAGATCACTGGTACTTATTCTCCCACTGGATTCTCCGCTACTGGATTGGCTGCAATAGGTGGTATGAATTTCGATGCTGTTACAGGGGCCATTTCTGGTACTCCAGATAACTCTGGTAGTTTCCCAATCGAAATAAGTGCATCAAACAGTACGGGTTTTGGTGACCCAGCTACATTTAATCTTATTGTATCACCCACTGTTATTACTAGCCCAAGTCTCACAAGTGGAGTGGTGGGTACGCTACTTACATATGATATAACGACAGCTGGTACTAGTCCTCTTGCATACGGCGTACAAGGAAGCTTACCTCCTGGACTATCGCGCTCTGGAACCACGATTTCTGGAACTCCGACTCTGGCTGGTACATACACAGTAACGCTATCAGCTTCGAATCTAGACGGTACTGGATCTCTAGCGGTCACTTTCACTATCACCGATCCTGCTCCTGCAATCGATTCTTCTCTAGCAGCGCAGACTATTTTAGTAAACGAGCCATTTACCTACACAATTACAGCTACTAATAATCCGACTGTTTTCTCGGCTAATGGCTTAGATTTAATTGGCGACTTGGTTTTAGATCCTGTTACGGGGGATATAACTGACGGCTTGGATTTAAATTCTGTTACGGGAGTTATTTCGGGGACACCGCGCAACGAAGGTGATTTCGTAATTCAAATTGGCGCTGAAAATGATGCAGGTACGAGTCCTCTAGAAGACCTTAATCTAGTAGTAAAGGCAGCCCAATACTTTTTAGAAGGAGAAGTAGGAGAACCATTTAGTCATACACTTACCACCACTCTTGCAAATGCCTCTATAGGAGTTTCTGGTCTGGGTCAGATTCCTGGCATATCTCGTGATTCTGGCACAGATGCTATATCAGGCACTCCTGAAGAGTTCGGAATCTACGTTATTACCGTTAGTGCTACTGATGAAGAAGGAGCCACTGATACTTACGACATAACTGTGACTATCAACAAGTCAGGTGGTTCTGCGCCAATACCAGTGATTACCACGTCAACTAGCATTCTCTTGTATGATGGGGATCCTATTAACTATCAGATCCAAGCCGACGGAATTCCAGATAGTTTTGAAGTGTTTGGGCTCGGGCCGCTTGGATTGACGCTTGATCCCGTCACTGGAGTTATCACTGGGACGCCAACTTTAACTGGTGATTTCCGTCTTCCTGTAAGATTCACGAATGCTGCAGGTACTGGCAGTGATATTTTAGAACTTACCATAGTCCCAGACATATCTCCAGAGGTTATTATTACTAGCCCAGCTGGAGGAAATGCTTTTACAGCTGGTGATAGCATAGAAGTCTTAATTAATGCTACGGATACAGATGGATTCGTCACTACAGTGTCAGTTTCCATAGATGGTGCTTTTGACGGAGATGCGACCCCCACTGGATTGGCTGGTCAGTATCGCTATACTATTGCTACTGGAGCTGGTGACATCGGCACACGTAGCTTGCAAGTCACAGCTACAGACGATCGTGGTAACTCAACAGATTCTAATATCCAAAATTTCGCCGTAACACCTGGAGCTGTGCCACAAGTAAACATTATTACTCCAGCAGCCGGCTTTAATGCTACAGTTGGCGTACCGTACGAAATACGAGTATCTGCTGTAGACTCTGACGGGGTTATAGCTGCAGTCGGGATAAACGATATTTTCTTTGGGAGAGAACCACCTACTACTACTACCAACGCCGCAGGCGTTGTAACCGTAACACCTGGTAATATAATAGCAGAGACTAAATCTTTTGGTGGTCAACAAAATGAGAATGTTCTTACATTAATGCAGCCATCGTCAATCCCTGGGGAATATGTTTTGTATGTTACAGCGACATTTACAGATATCGTTGATTTGGTTGCCACGGCTTTTGATGATGCTGGTAATGCGGTAAGTTCCGTACCTGTGCAATATTCAGTTAATGCTGGAATTCCGCCAGATGTTTCTATTGTTAGCCCAATTGCAGCTGATGGCTCAGTAGCTAGTGTAAGAATAATTGGAGGATCTAATTCAACAGCTAATAGCGGTGGTGGTACATTTGATCCAGTTGTAGTTGAAGGTGATCCTGCGAGTATTCCACCTATACCTGCTGATCCTGTAACTGTAACATTCGGTGCCCCGGCAGCTAACGGCACAGTTACCGGTGTGACTTTAATACAGGGTGGAACATTTGATTCATTGGCAGTAGCTACTACTCCTGTTACAGTAACATTCTCTGCCCCGGAAGAAGCAAGTGGAACAACTGCTACCGGAACAGTCGTTATGAATGCTACGAACGACGCAGTCGCTTCGGTCACTATCGATAACGCAGGAAGTGGATATACAAGTACTCCCACACTGACTTTTGCTGGAGGAGGAATGACTGTAGGTCCTACGGTAGATGTAGATATTGGAGCAACCGCGACTGGAACAGTAGTTATGAATGCTGCTAAGGACGCAATATTAGCTGTTGATATCGATACTGCAGGAAGTGGATATACAAGCGCCCCGACACTAACTTTTGCTGGAGGAGGAATGACTGTTTCCCCTGAGACAGAAGCAGTGATGACTGGCACCGCTCAACGTGGATCATTAGTACCAATTGATATTACAGCTAGTGACGCGGATGGTACAATTACTGAAGTGGAAGTGTTCAATGGAGCAATTTCACTTGGCCAAGCGATACCACTAGGTGGACTTAATTCCTATCGTTTCGATTATGAGGCAAATTCAGCTGGCGAGGTTTACTTACAGGTGAGAGCTACTGACGATAGGGGTAATGTTGGTATTTCTGACATAGTGATATTCTCAGTTATGACTGGAGATATTCCGGCTGTATCTATTACTAGCCCGGTTAGTGGTTCCTCTGCAGTCGCAGGTGATGAGGTCGAAATTCTAATTGATGCCACAGATGAGGACGGATTCATAAATATTATAGAAATTTACAACGGCTCTACTTTACTTGGGTCTGCTAGCCCGACTGAGAACCCTGGAAAGTATCGTTTTAGTTTTGTAACCAGTGTTAGTGATGTAGGAATGATGAATCTACAGGCACGAGCTGTAGATGATAGCGGAAATGTCACAGCATCTGCACCTATCAACTTGGGTGTGACACCTGGAGCTGTCCCAGTGGTAAATATTACATACCCAAGCTCCGAGGATGTATTACCTGTGGATATTCCAATTCAGATTAAAGTCGAAGCTAGTGATTCCGATGGAAGCATAGCTTCAGTCAGACTATATGATCTCGATTATGTTGAGGATGGCGGTGTTTTTGATTTCACAGCGGGTTCTTACATCCCAGGCTCAGGTGTTATCGATAATGATACACGGTCCTTTTTTGAAGATTTAATGCAGCCGTCTGGAAATCTAAATGAATTTGTTTATAATACTACTTTGACCAATTCTGATTTCGTAGAGCTTGTCGCGGTCGCGACAGACAATGCAGGAAACGTAACTACTTCTAGTCCTTTAAGATTCACAGTAGCTGCTGGAAATGCCCCGACGGCAATAATCACGAGCCCGACTGCAGCGAACGGATCAGCAGCGAACGGTACAGTTGGTAGCGTAACTGTTGATGATGGTGGTACATTTGATCCAGCAGTAGTAGCTACAACTCCTGTTACAGTAACATTCTCTGCCCCGGAAGACGCAAATGGAACAACCGCTACCGGAATAGTCTTTATGAATGCTACGGAAGATGCAGTCGCATCGGTCACTATTGAAAACGCAGGAAGTGGATATACAAGTCTTCCTACGCTGACTTTTGCAGGAGGAGGAATGACTGTTGAGCCTACCACTTCAGTGGAGCTAACGGGCACTTACATTCTTGGTGATACTATTGCTATAGACATTGAAGCTAACGACTCCGATGGCAGCGTGACCACTGTCGAAGTCTATAACGGATCTGCTTTACTAGGTACAGCTACACGTACAGGTAACAATACTTTCCGCTTTAATTTTGGTGCAAACGTCGTAGGCTCAATTAACTTACAGGTTCTAGTTACAGACGATAGCGGTAATGTGAGTGTCTCGACTCTAGAGACGATCTTCGTGGAGACTGGAGATCTTCCAGTGGCAGAGATTTTGGGTTCGATTGATGGTGTATTCAACCCAGTAACGGCTGGTAACGCCTTTGTGTTCTTAGTTAACGCCGTCGATGGTGGAGATGGATTTGTTACCCAAGTTAATATTTACAACGGTAATGAGTTCCTCGGACAAGCAGATCCGACTGGCATTCTTGGTCAGTACCGCTTCATTCTTTCGACTGATATTGGAGATGTTGGAGTACTTGCCTTAGAAGCGCGCGCTACGGACGACCGCGGAAATGTAGTCTCTTCGAGCGTGGTTAACTTAGATGTAACCCCCGGGGCCGTGCCTACTGTAAGTATAGATAGTCCTAGCGATGATGATGACTTTACGGCACAAGTCGGCGTCCCATTCGAGATACGGGTCTCGGCATCAGATGCCGATGGAAGCATAGCTTCCGTACGCCTAAGAGATATTAATTTCCAAAGAGAAGCTGGTACTACCGAGAATGGCGTCTTCACACCTGGCGCGGTAATTGAGTCTACTCGTTCCTTAAATGGAGCCCTGATGCAGGAGTCCTCAGTAGCAGGGGAGTATGTTTACACCGCAACGTTATCTAATCCAGACATTGTGGACTTAGTAGCGGTCGCGCTAGATGATGCGGGTAACCAAGTAAGTTCATTGCCGGTTCAGTTCACTGTCACCTCTGGCAATGCACCGTCAGTGGAAATCACAAGCCCAGTTGTAGCTAATGGTACAGCAGTTAACGGTACAGTTACTAGTGTGACTGTAACAGATGGAGGTACATTTGATCCATTGGTAGCTACTACTGATGTAGAAGTAACATTCTCGGCCCCGGAAGATGCAGATGGAACAACTGCTACCGGAATAGTCATTATGAATGATGATTACGATGCAGTCGCATCGGTCACTATTGAAAACGCAGGAAGTGGATATACAAGTCTTCCAACACTAACCTTTGCTGGAGGAGGAATGACTGTTGCACCTACCGCAGCTGTAGAAGTAATAGATATCTACGACCTACAAGATACCATAGCCATAGCCATCACAGCAGAGGATCTCGATGGTAGCGTAAGTAGTGTCCAAGTCTACAATGGCTCTACTTTACTAGGTACAGCTACTCGCACATCAAACACTACTTTTGTTCTAAACTTTACTGCTAACGCAGTAGGCTTGGTAAACCTGCAGGCTCGCGTCGCAGACGACAGCGGCAATACGGGTGTCTCGGCTATCGAGACGATAAAAGTGGAGACTGGGCTATCGCCGATTATTACTATCACGAGCCCCACTGCACCTGACGGCACAGTTACTAGTGTAACTGTAAATGATGGTGGTACATTTGATCCAGCAGTAGCTACAACTCCTGTAGAAGTAACATTCTCTGCCCCTGTAGACACAAATGGAGACCCGATCCCAGGAGCAGTAGCTGCTATCGGAACAGTCGATATGAATGCTACGGAAGATGCAGTCGTATCGGTTACTATCGATAACGCAGGAAGTGGATATATAAGTGCTCCTACACTCAATTTTGTTGGAGGTGGAGTAACTATTCAACCTACCACGGCTGTATTACTAGCAGGTAACTATCTGCTTGGTGATACTATTCCCATAGAAATCACGGCTAGCGATCCAGATGGATTTGTTACCCAAGTTAATGTTTACGAAGGGAACACATTCCGCGGGCAAGCAGTTCCCACCGGCGATCCTGGTTATTACCGCTACAATCTATCAGCTAGTACTGACGACATAGGCACTCTTAGCTTGGAAGCGCGCGCTACTGACGACCGCGGTAATGTAGTCTCTTCGTCCGTGGTTCGCATAATTGTAACTACAGGAGCCCTTCCTGATGTATCCATTATAAGTCCAAATTCTGGACATACGCTTCCGGTTGGTATCCCAATCGAGATACGGGTCAGTGCTTCGGATATAGACGGAGACATTTCTGCAGTCCAATTATCCGATACTAACTTTCAAGCTTACACGTTTATAAATACTGACCCGACTAGTGGCAATTTTGGGCAAATAACTGCGCCTGCTATATTTAACAATGATTCTGTCCCAAATAATCCTAGTGTAACAAGGTTCCGCTCATTTAATAACAACGTGATGCAGCCATCCAGTGTTGAAGGTCAGTATGTTTACACTACAACTTTGGTTAATGCCGACGTTATAGACCTAGTGGCAACTGCGTTTGACGACGCGGGTAATGAAGTAGCGTCGCTTCCTGTGCAGTTTACGGTGGCTCCAGGGACAGTGCCTTCAGCTACAATCACGAACCCAATCAATGGAGGTAGTAGTCCCTATAATATTGGAGAAACCATTGCTATAGACATTACAGCTGTTGACGCCGACGGTAGTGTAACAGTTGTCGAAGTCTACAATGGATCCGCTTTACTGGGCACGGCTACTCGTACAGGTAACGATACTTTCCGCTTCAATTACACAATTGATGTAATAGGCAAGGTAAACTTACAGGCTCGTGTCACAGACGACAGCGATAATACAAGTGTATCAGATATCGAGGTGATCACTGTGGAGCTTGGAGATCTTCCACAAAACGTAGCAATTTTGGTTCCGGATAGTAGTAGTAATACATTAGACACAGAAACGGCAGGTACTATTGTGCCTATCATAGTTACTGCTGATATGGGTGCTGGAGAAGGATTTATTACCCAAGTTGATATTTACAATGGGAGCACACTACTCGGGCAAGCATATCCGACTGGTGATCCTGATAATCCTAATCAGTACCGTTACTATCTTTTGACGAGTCTTGATAACATAGGAAATCTCAATTTAGAGGCGCGCGCTACGGACGATCGCGGAAACGTAGTCTCTTCAGAAGTGGTTAATTTAAAGGTAACCCCTGGGATCGTTCCCACCGTAAGTATAGATAGTCCTAGCGCTCCCTTTACTGCACAAGTCGGTGTGCCATTTGAAGTACGAGTCTCAGCATCAGATGATGGAAGCATAGCCTCCGTACGCCTAAGAGATATTAATTTCCAAAGAGAAGCTGGTACCACTGAAGATGGCGTCTTCACGCCTGGAGCGGTAATTGAGTCGACTCGTTCCATAAATGGAGCCCTGATGCAGGTGTCCTCAATGGCAGGAAAATATGTTTACACTGCAACGTTATCTAATCCAGACATTGTGGACTTAGTAGCGGTCGCTCTCGATAACGCGGGTAACCAAGTAACTTCATTGCCTGTTCAGTTTACTGTCACCAATAGCAATGCCCCTACAGTGGAAATCACGAGCCCAATTAATGGAGGCGATAGCCCTTACACTCTCGGAGGCACTATCCCCATAGTGATCACAGCTAGCGATGACGATGGTAGCGTAAGTAGCGTCGAAGTTTATAATGGTTCCACCTTATTAGGAACGGCTGATCGTATAGGTAATAATACTTTCCGTCTAAGCTACAGTGTTAACTCTGTCGGCTCATTCAACCTACAGGCCCGTGTGACGGATGACAGTGGCATTACCTCTGTCTCCTATGTAGAGACAATCTCTGTAGCTGTAACACCGCCAATAGCATCAGACCTACAAGCCAGTCGTACCGCATTAAATGTTTCTCAAAATGTAGAGTTGTCTGTGCGCGCTAGTAGCGTCGACCAAGCGATCTCTCGTGTTATATTCAAAGCTAACGATGAAGTTATTGGACTTTCCGATACTCCGACCACTCAGATTGGTTCCAATACATCTGACTTGTATATTCTTAATTGGAAACCAGAGACTGTAGGTACTTTTGAATTAAGCGTAGAAGTACAAGATAGTTATTCGATCGTAACATCGCTGCCTGGTCCTACCATTACAGTCACAGCCTTCGATCCTTCGTCTAACGATGAAAATTTCGTTACGGACGTTTTCCTCAGATTATTCAACCAAGCTCCAACGGATGCTCAATTAGAAGAGGGATTATCTGCCCTAAACGGTAGTATCGCATCCAAGGCTAGTTATCTCTCTAGCTTATTGGATTCAGCTACGGCGGAACAAGTTCGAGATGCCATTACTATTTATCGCACAATTACAGGAGAATGGCCAAGTAGTTCTGAATTGATTAATGCGACTGCTAGCTTGCTAGGAACAGCGGCAGTCACAGAAAGTATAACTGGTGAATTTGTACTAGGTGATAGTCTCTTCTCTAGTGATAGCGTTAATTTATCTCGTGAGTTCTTAGCAGATACTAATGTCACTGCCACTCTTACTGTTGATGGCATTTCACCTTATTCTAATTTGATAGTAAGGAGACCTAACGGCACGCTTGTAGCATCTGACTTTAGTTTTGGGGAAAGCACTAATATTAATTTCATTACTTCAACCTCGGGCACATACTCATTTGAATTTTATGAGTATTTTCCTGATTCAGCTAGTAGTTATACGATAGCAATAGATAGTATTAGCGTATCTGGTACTTCTAATCCAAAAGCCTTAGTGGATGCTTTGATGCCCGAATACACCTCAAATTTTGGCACTTTTGAAATTAATGCAGATAATATCAGTCAGCTATTTTATAATAAACATGGTACTTATCCTAATGCTGTGAATTTAGTTAGACTCTTTACTGTGTTCTCCGATAGTACAGATATCAATGACACCATAGGGCGGTTTGCACTAGATGATAATAAGACCTCTACCTTTGTTGGTATGAATGGTATGCCACTATCGGATCTCTACTCTTATGAGATACCAAATGATATGACAGCCGGTAAGAAAGTAGCTCTAGCATCATCAGTGTTTTTAGATGAAGCACCGAGTGATCAAGATGTTGCTGATTATAGTAGCATGCTTCTAGAGCAAGCATTAGAAGATATTATTCTAGAGGCTTATACTTCAGTGCCGGCTGCACTGACTGGTGCTACACCATTAGGTAGCGATTGGTACGAATCCTCTTGGTTTGGTATGTTCGCCTACCCTGCAGATTCTAGTAATTGGATATATAGTTGGAGGCTTGGCTGGGTTTATGTGGCCGATTCGGGTACGCCGTCTGGCGCTTGGCTCTACTCCAGTACTTTGGGTGCTTGGCTTTGGTCTAATTCAGAGATTAATGGATACTACTACCTCTCTGGTATGCCTGGCCGCGATAATCAATGGGTATATATGCTACCAGAAGGTGCGGATAGTCCTGGCGCTTGGCTCAATTACATGGACAGCAACCAGTGGCAATTTGTGACACCTTAATACTTTCCACTTGGTCAGTTAAGCACTGCCCAAGTGGAAAATACTATCTTTGTCCCTAGTTTTAACATCTCGGGACTGTGACTAAGCGGATTCATTTTGTACTATGAAAATAATCCTCTTATTGGGACGCAGACAAGGAGGCGGAACGGAAGCGCACGCGAATTGGTTATTTCGCTCTCTTCGTGATTCTGGTGTCGACGTCGAACTATACAGTTTATTTCCAAAGCATAGCCTTTCAAATTTATCAGAAACTTTGTATGAGTTGCTTAGTTTGCCTTCGGCTAGGGAACATTTTCTACGCCAGGCTAAAGCAAAAACCCCCGATTTAATTATATGTTTTGGGAGATTAGCTAATTGCTGCGGGCACGAGATTAAGAGACAAATGCCAGAGGTTTCTTTGATTGCTACGTGCCGAACTAACCGCAGGTTGCCTGTTAGCTACCGTAAGACTTTGGCTGCGGCTGATTTGGTTTTGACTAATTCGAACTGGGCCACGCAGCGGATTACTGGCATTCGTAATATCACTGTTTCAAAAGTTAAGAGCGTGACTAACGCCTTGCTAAGCCCAGGCCTTGCAAGCGAAGAACGCAGCACTATGAAAACGGAAGCTCATAAAATGGCCTTCGGTCTCGATCCTTCTAGGCCCGTACTTGGGATGCTTGCTCACTTCGTAAAAGGTAAGAATCAAGAGTGTCTTATGCGGATGCTTGCGGAGGAAAAATTACCTCCAGGCACTCAGCTCATATTAGCTGGATCAGGACCTCGCCTAGGTTATTGCAGACGTTTGATTCGAAGCTTAGGCCTTGGTGCAGAGGTTGCTCTACCAGGAAATGTGGAGGAACTTAGTGGTTTTTTCCATGCAAGTGATCTTATTGTATCTACGTCACTGCGAGATTCTCTACCGAACGCCATAATTGAGGCTCAAGCCGCAGGCTTGCCCGTGGTTGCAAAGGATGTGGCAGGGGTAGGGGAAGCCTTTGAGCATGGACAGAGCGGACTATTAGTACCGGCTTCAGACGCTCAGGCTATGGCAGATGCCATTGAAACACTTCTTAGCAATGATGAATTAAGAAACTGCTATAGTAGATGCGCTAAAGAGCAGGCCGTTTGGCGCTTTGATCCGAATCGGGTACTAGAAGACTACATGCGGCACATAGGTTCCTTGTCTAGAGACTAGACATCTTCTAACGGTAGGTGGTGCACTTTTAGTAGATGCAGATCCGGGAGTACACAAATAATTTCATGGTCTAAGCGGAGCAATTAGATCTATGCCCAGTTAGTGCAGATTCTTAAGACCCTCGGATCTAGGATTGCACGTATTAGCGAGGTCTAGACGTCGAGTACCACTTTAGTCGCGATCGCTATGTTATAAATAACTTGTGATAGGTCACGAAAGACAGGGAGACGTTTTCTGTCGACTCTCGGTAACACAATAATCTCGTCCCCGGGATATAATCTGGCCGATGAGAATTTTATAAACTTATCATGGGTCATTTGAATCTCCCCATTAAGGCGCAAAATGAGAATTCGATCCCTATCTGCATTTTGAGTAAAGCCTCCGGCCCGCTTAATATAGTCCTTCACTCGGTCAAAATCATCGAAGACTTGTGTGTTAGGGAAATTAACCTCGCCTTGTACCGCGATGATGGAGGAGCTTCCTGGGATAACTATTTTGTCTTCATCCTCTAGTCGAATGCTCCGCCAATTATCGTCATTGAGGATAACTTGGCCAAGGGGTTCGACTAGTGCAGCTCGGTCGATGAATTTAAGCAGTAGGTCGGCCTCATTAAGTCGCAGTTGCGATTCTTCGGATGTGCTAGATCGGGCACTCAAAACATTGCTCTCTAGTCGCTGTAATGATTCTAGAATAGCAGCTTTTTGCCGGACACGAGTGCTCTCTCTAAAGAGCTGTATCTGTCCAGAGCTAGAGAAGGAGTTAAATTTTAGGCTTTCGTAGAGTTCCCCAAGTGAGGTGCCGTATGGGACAGAAACGAAGCCAGCACCATCGTGTTCCCCTTCGATCTTTACGAGGATGGATGCTTTCTGACGATCGGCAGAAAAGGTGACTTTATCGCCTGCTTGCAGCTCAATTTTTGAGAGCGTGTTGATATCGTAGGTTAGAGCACTCGCTTTTTCGCCAAGTGACCGTTGCACAGTAAAATGAGTAGCTGTCTCTAGTGGTCTAGCAATATGCTTCAGGTAGTCCCCTGACATAGTGTCGCCACTAAACTCAAACTGGTAGGGATTACTGACTAAGCCATCGACCATTAAACGGTTGTCGACAGGGCTCACAAAGATTACGTCCCCATCAGAGAACTGGACTTGAGGAATCTCGCCTTTAGTCAGGAAGTCGTATAAGTTTATAGTTTCCCTTGTTTCGGTACCTCTCTTTATTTGGATTGAGGTGAAGCTTCCCCTAACAAGGTCGATACCTCCGGCTAGGTGAATATAATTAAGTAGATTGTCGCTAGCATGTCCCGCATAGAGGCCTGGATTTCTAACGTATCCAGCGACGAAGACTTTGACCTCTTGGGAGGTCTCTAAGTTAGCATATAAATTGATATGCTGCGTGTAGATTTTCTCGATACCTGCCATGAGCACTCTAGTGAGGTCTTTATTCTCCGTCCCTGCTACCGATATTGGGCCTACTTCAGGAATGAAGACATTTCCTTGTTCATCAACCCTCAGTGCGTCATTGAAGGTGTACGCTCCCCATATTTGCACACGGATGTTGTCCCCGTTCTGGATGACATAGGCAGGGTTAAAAGCGGAGGCTATAAGCTCTCTTTGCTCACTAGAGAAGAGATTGGAGCCGAACACCCGGGAGATCTTATCCTGGGTAAGTTCCTCGCGTTCGCTTCCGGTACTTGCGGTTCGTTCGAGAGAACTGGAGAGTGTCTCCTCAGAGGCATTTGCAGTAAGAATAATAGAGAGAAAGAGTACTAAATTGATGCGTAACATGATATTGTGGCTAGTTTGTCTATTTATACAGTATGATCGCGTATTGTGAGTATAATTAATCGAATTACTAAATAAGCTAGAAGGGAGACTACAAAAGTAGTCAGAGTAGACTCCAGTGGCTTTGGTGCGGCTGGCACGCTTTCCGCCATAACAGGGGAGATTAAGAGTAAAAACTTATGCTGCTGAGAGGCCTCTTTTTGAGCCTGCTCAAATGCTGAAGTAGAAGCAGCATATTTATTTTGGGAAAATTCTAGCTCGAGGCTTAAGCGGCTAAAGTCATTAGCTAGCGAGATCGAGCTGCCACTCTCATCCTTCAGTAGCTTGCTCTGGAGCTCTGTAAGGGACATTTTCATTGCCTCGATTTTAGTATCTAGAGTTTGAATTTTTGGTGTTTCTGGCCGCATAGACTGTAGCAAGGTTTTACGCTCGACCTGACTATCAATTAGGCGGCCACGAAGGGCCTCAATTTGAGTGAACCCTGTGGTGACCTCGGATTCATTAAGCCATCCATTCTTAGTTTGAAAGTCGAGTAGTGCTTGATTCGCTGCTCTGAGCTCGGCTTCGGACCTTTCTAGCTGCCTCCATGCTAGCGACATGTAAGAGTCGCTCATGCGCTGTGAGAGATCGTTAATCTTTGCTTCTGCTTCCTTAACAATATAGTTTAGCACTTTTTTTGAGTACGTAGGGTCGAAACTTCGGAATTTTAGAGTTATAATAGAAGAATCTATAGAGAGCTGAATAGAGAGGCGATCGACGAGATAGTTGTAGAGAGTGTCCGTATCCGAATTAGAACTTAGTCTTTGAAAGAGGAAAAATCCTGCGCTACTAAAATGTTTATCCAGCTCTAGCGTATCGTTCATCTTCAGGATGAAGTTTTCGCTCTTTAGGTAGGACTCTAGTAAATAGGCATCTTCTAGTGAGGTTGAACTACCGTAGTTAAACACCGCCGATGCAAAGCCGGGGATCTCTGGTCCAGCAGAGTCATTGTTCTCTTTAACAATCGCTGTAGCAGAGGCCGCGATTTCATTGGTGGCTAAAATGGCCGTATAAAGGCCAACTATTAAAGTTGGCAGACCAACACAGAAGAGTAGGGGGTTCTTGCGAAAACTTTTAGGCAGACTGTAAATCAGGCTTATTTTCATACGGTTTCCTCTAATAAATTAAGATTCTCAAGTGCTATAAGTAAGGATTCAGCCAAATTCGTCCAGCCTTCTTCTGTCCGAATCATTGGCGGTGCGGTGAAGGCTTTCTGGCTGAGTGCTAATCCTTCTGTGTAAGCACCTTCATTAAACAATATCTGGGCCTTTAAGCTATTTATCTGCGGATACTCAGGATTTATAGCTTCAGCTTGTTCTAGTGAGTGGAGCGCATCTGCTTGCTCTCCTTTAAGAGTTTGTAATTTTGCAAGTAGCAACCAAACGTAAATCAATTTCGCATTCCCTATTAAGGCTTGGCGCGCGTCTGCCTCGGCTTGGGGTAAATCGCCGAGTTCAAAAGATAGGTTTGCTCTAGTTGAGAGTAAACCTGGATTATTAGGATCTAATTTTAATCCTATTTGGATCGCTTCCCGAGAATCATCTAGGCGTTTCAGTAATCTAAGTAAATTCGCTTTTTGGAGCCAAAAATTTACCTTGTACGCATCGATTTCAATCGCTTTTTCTACAAGTTCGAGGGCTCGCATTGGTTGTTGCATCTGAGAGAGTAGCCCAGCGGTTTTAATAAGTGAACTCTCCGCTTGACCACTTAGCTCTTGCTTCTTATCGAGCGCTTTTTTGAGGGCTAAAAAGTGCACGTTGATTAAGCCGTGAAGGCCAGCATTCGGACTCTCTATACCGAGTGTATCCGCTGACGTGGACAAACCAAGGGAGCCTTTGTGCTTAAAAATAGAATCAGCGCCCTTTGTCTGTTCCGTTCGGGGAAGGTATGCTTTGATGGCAGCGTCAAATTCATCGTAGACCTTAACTTCTCCATTTTTGATCAAGACTGCGACGTCGCAAAAGCGTTTGAGATCGCCCATAGAGTGCGAAACCATGATCACTTTACTAGTCTTACGTTTTTGCTCGAGTGCTTCTTTAGCCAGCTTTTTGAAGTGCGCGTCTCCTACCGCAGTGATTTCGTCTATTAGGAAGTATTCAAAGTCGAAGGCCATACTTAAAGCAAATCCCAATCGGCTGCCCATACCGGTGGAGTAGTAGGCCACTGGCTGTTCAAAATACTCTTCGATTTTAGAAAGCTCTTTGATAAAATCGAGTTTCTCACTCATTTTTTTTTGCTTAACGCCATAAGCGTTGCAGATCATACGGCAATTTTCGCGGCCCGTCATGTGCCCGACGAACCCTCCCCTTAGGCCCAGCGGCCAAGAAAGGGAAGCATGACGATGTACTTCGCCCGAGTCAGGATAGTCGATTCCTCCAAGGATGCGTAGTAGTGTACTTTTCCCAGCCCCGTTGGGACCCAGTATACCTATATTCTTATCTGCAGGGAAGTCGAAGGAGACATCTCGGAACACGTAGTGCCGCCGATCTCCGAGCGCATAGGACTTAGTTAAGTTACGGATAGAAATCATACTAGCTTAACGGCACCTGAGGTCACTAGTTTCCTCTGGTAGTAGTGAAAGAGCGCTAGCCCAAGGGCGAGAGAAGCTAATGTAGAAAAGCTTAAATAAGACCAGCTTGCATGTGCACAGTTATATTCAACGAACATTACATTTCTGCCTAGTTCGATGGCGTGTAGGATCGGATTCCAGAGTAGGTACGGCAAGAGATATTCTGGAATTGAGTTCGTACTAAAAAAGATACCAGATATAAAAAAAAGAGGGCGTATTACAATAGGCGCGATTTTTTTGAACTCTTGGAACAATAAACTGACTACGGCAAAAATACAGCCGATACCGAAAGAAAATGCGCTTATTAGAAAGAAGACTGTGATGAAGCCTAGCGTGCTATTCCATGTGAAGGCATATCCTGCCCAATAAAAGCCTCCCAGGATGAGTGCTATAGAGGCGGCGGAAATGATAATTTCGAGGAGCGCTCGTGCGATTAATGGATCGATCGGTTTGATCCGTTGATAGTTCATGAGCGACAGATTATTTTCCACTAGACCAATCATCGCTTGACCAATATTACTGAAGACCGTGTAGATTAGCATACCGGAAGCGAAAAAAATCGGAAATGCTAACCCTTCAATCGATCCGCTACCCATTGCCATACGGATTAAGCAAAATGCCAATATAGTAAAGAAAGGCTCAGCTACCGCCCATACGT
>CABXXS010000006.1 GCA_902516225.1 Puniceicoccaceae bacterium
GCGCGAAGATTTCGTCTGCTGTTGGGTGATCACGCTTTTCGAGTAACTGCGCAAAAATGTGTTCTCGCTGCTTGGTAGAGCGTTGGCCGCCAGCCTTTAAAGCGTTGTCTAACAGTTTCTTATATTTTGATTTGAGGTGCATAATATTAGCTTATTAAGTAGTAGAATACCTTATATATAATGAGAATTATTCTAAATAAGCAGATATTTGAGAGTATCTCAAGTATTAATTAGAATAATTCTAAATATTCCGATAACCCGCTTTCCCAAAAGGTAGACCTCAATACTGCTCGCTAGTTGCCAATAACGCCTGATGGTCTAGTGCGATTCGAGACGGTTGCGATTTTTGCTGATGTCCTGAATCATTTCGTGAAGTATTTGCCTATGCTTTGTCGCTACTTTTGATTGGCTTTTCGCTAGGTTCTCCCACTCATGAGGGTCTGTACGATGATCATAAAGTTCTTCTTTGCCGTTATTATAGCGAATATAACGATAATCTTTGCTACGTATTGAGTAGTGATGTGCCCCTTGCTTATTCGAAGCTTTTGGATCGTGTACGAGTGTGAGAGCTGCATTTGGCCCTTCCCAGACTTTGGATTCTGGATTTTCAAGCAGGGTTCGGAGGCTATAACCGTCGAGAAATGCACCCTTTGAATCCATTCGGTTATCTGTTGGTAGACCACAAAGATCAACAAGTGTGGGATATAAGTCTATAAGTGACACTGGTATATTGGAAACCTTAGAGCCGGGAACAGACAATGATGGAGCGCGAATAAGTAGAGGAACACGGCAGGATTCTTCCCAGGGTGAAGCCTTGAAGAGCCATTCTTTTTCGCCTACATTAAAGCCATGATCGCTAGTAATGATAACAATTGTATTTTCAGCCAGGGTACTATTTTCTAGCGCATTAAGAACAGTGCCAATGGAATCATCAACAGCTGCAACACAGGCAAGGTAGGCTTGTGTATAGACACGCAAAGCATGCAACTTATCTTGGTCGTAAGACTCTAAGAGTGTCTGGTAGTAACGTGGTCCTTTGTTCCGGTCTTTATTTCTCGCAGGAACCAAGTCATGCATGTGAGTATCATTTATATCATTTTCTACTAACTGCGCGATCAAGACTTGATCGATGATACCGCTTTTTTCGAGAGGAAATAAATCAAAGTACTTTTGTGGGGCGTGCAGCGGAGTATGTGGCCGCACAAAACCTACAGCTAAGAAAAATGGTTCTTCTGAGGTTTCCAGTTCTTTGATTTGATTGACAGTCCAATAGGCATTACGCTCATCAGGCGTGGGATCCCGGTCATCCTTGCTGACGTAGCGGAAGGGAGCGCCCCAATAAGGAATGCCTCCACAGAAGAACCGCTCGCCATTTTTTCGCTTCGGGGAATTCCATGCGCTCTCTAAAGATCCGTAAGAACCATCTATATTTCCAATTTCCCTAAAAGGGTTTGGCACGTCCGGAAGGGCACCGAGAGTTTTACCTGAAGTTCCCCAGTAGGGTCCGTAATCGGTCAAGTGTTCGTAGTGCGACCACTCACGAGCGCGGTTTTCCGCAGACTTTGGGCTATTATTATTTCGGTAGCCAGCCCACATGTGGTGGCTTACTTTTCCACTGCCGATTGCTCTATAGCCGTTTTCTTTGAAGAAACGATTGAGAGTGAAGCTCTTTTTAGCCACTTCACTACGCTCGTACCATTCTTCCCAAAAGTAGCACTCGCTGGTTTGATGGTAGAGCCCATACATCATGCTAGAGCGCGAAGGAGCGCAGACGGGATTGTTGCTATACGCAAGAGGAAAGGTCGTGGCCGACTTTGCGAAGCGGGCGATATTAGGGGTCACCGTTTGTGGATGCCCCTCTTGTCCTCCTATGTCACAGACCCAATCATTTAAATCGTCACAAATGATAAAGAGTACATTCGGTCTTTCAGCTGCGATTGAAAAGCTACCTATCAGGCAAAAAGAACAAAAAATGTGAGCGTAAATGTGAAGTCGGGATATTCGTAAGAAACTAAACATATATAACTTTAAGTCGTGCAGGATTAATATTAAATAATTAACTGGGACTTTGGTGGTACTTAAAAATATTTTATTATCTAAACTCTGCCGCGTCTAGATTCGAGCTCTTCACGAATGCTTTGCATACGCACTTTGCTTAGTGGGTAAGTAGTGCTTAATAAAAGTGCAAACCCTAGGCAGATTACCGGGAGTAAAACAAGTGCGAGGCGCATATTAGTAAGTGTTTCCTGTGTCTGGGCACCCTCTAACTCGGCATTAAAGCCTGTCTTTTGTAGAACCACGCCAGCCACGATAAGGGCAACTGTAGCACCTGCTTTCGTCATCCATCCACTGATTGCATTGAAGACACCTTCACGGCGTTTTCCATTCTTAAATTCATCGTAATCACAGTAATCAGAGAGCATCGACAAAAAGATCGCCCAAAATGTTGTATAGGCAGGAGCGAAGAAAAATGGATCGAGGAAAACAAGTTGCGGAATCTCTTGGCTGTATGTGAACCAACGCGCTATTGATCCTATCAAAGCGAAGCCTAGTGCCATTGAAAGCAGAACTTTTTTTTCCATCTTGGCTAGGAACGTCGAGATCACAAAAAGCATTAGGTAGCCTAAAACTTGGAGAATATTTTGAACTATGGCATTATAAGTGGAGCCAGTAGCAATGTCTCCCTGCCATATGTAATACATGTTCACATAAAGGCCTAGAGTACCTACGAGTAGGATACTAGAAAGTAGGCCGATACCTATCCCGTGAAGCATGAGAAAAGGCTTATCTGTAATCAAGGAAAGGAAACTTGGGAGGAAGGGGACTCTTTTTTGCTTCGCCGCAATTTTATTATACCTCTCTTTTGGAAAAATAGCGCAGACCATACCCGAGAGTAAAATAGTGGCGCTCGCAATACCCATCAAAAAGCGGATTCCACTCACAGGATCCGCCCAAGGTAATTCAAAATTGACCAAATTTCCAATTTGGATTCGTTCCATTTGTGTGAGCGGGAAAATCCATGGAATGAAGAGTAGGGTAGTTTTAACAAAGAATGAAGAATAAATCCTTATGGTAGTTCGCTCGCTGTAGTCGGGGGTCATTTCTGTAGCAAGAGCCCGAAAAGGAACTGAGTAGATTGTGTAGGTCGTGAAGAAAATAATCGCGAAGCAAAAGAGGTAGATTGTCTTGGCGTTTTCCGTCCAGTCAGGAGAAGCAAACCAAATTAGTGGGTAAGTTATAGCCATGAGGATGGCTCCAAGTAATATAAAGGGTTTCCTGCGACCAAATTTACTTTTCCAGTTATCGGATATATATCCTATGACTGGGTCTGTTATGGCGTCCCATAGGCGCATTAGTCCGAGTACCCAACCAATAGTGTCTGGAGGAAGCTTCAGGATTGTATTATAAATAGGGGTGGCCAGGTCGTTAATGCCATTTTCACCGTAACGATTGGCAACTTCACCGGCACCGAAGGCTAATTTTTCCCCAAATTTTAGACTCTTATCTTCCGCTGTAGACTCGCCTTCGCGTGGCGGACTTTTTTCCGTGGTATTCATTACGGCTATATTTTCTTTAAAGCGTTGGTATTTGCAACTCCGCTGTCAGCGCAGTTCGCATTCGTTTGGACTGTATTTACCTCGAAACCATAGTGAACCATGTTAGATAGGATACGAGATGCAACAGGGTCACTTGATACTTTGCTGCGAAGAATTAGGGTACTTAGTATAATCCTGCCTTGCCCATGCACTTTGACGGCAAGATTTGTGCCATGCCATAGTTCTTCACCTCCTAGATAAGTGCGCTTTTTGAGCTTCGTAGCAATCACTTCAGGTCTATACCATGTTATCGAATAGGATAGAGCCTCGGACGCTTCTAATTCGTAGAGGCTCTCCACAGGGGCAACTTCTTGGTAAGGCTCATCCATGAGGCAATTACTTGGTAAACCATCGAAAATTGGATGTGATTTAGCAATATGAGCGGTGCCTTCCCAAAAAGAGAAAGACGGACGCGCCGTTAATTTAAAGGGGAAAATACCCGATTGTAAGAGTAGGTTCTCCGATGCTTCGGTAACGGGGCAGGCATCATACTCTCGGATCATAAAAGCGGCCTCGTGTATCGAAGGTGGTTCGAGAAAAATAGCATTCGCAGTTCCATTATACACTTCCTTGAGTGCACAATCAATTAGAGGGATGTCTTCGGCTCGTGAAACATCTTCACCAGAGAAAACATAAAGACAGTTTTGGCTTTTGAATACCCAATCCTTTAGATCTACAGTTTCACATTTTTGTTCTTTTCTCCAAGATACAAGGTCGCCCGCAGGATCATAAATTACCACCGGATAGGCAGCTCTTTTATTGTTAGGATTGACCACAAAGAGCTCAACATTAGTCGAACGAATTAAGGTATTATTCAAGGCGTAAGCATCTACTATAATTTCGTTAGCACCTGGGCGTAATAGTTCAGATGGGATCATCGAGTAGCACTCTGATAGGCCCCTGTTGTGAGTCCAATTTAGTGAAGTATCACTATGCGATTTTTCCGTGCTACTTAACTCAATACGCGCAGGTATTGCACCAGAGGAGTCACGAAATACTATGCGTATAGTTACATTATCTAGGGTGCTTAAATTTCGCTTATTTACGAAGCAAAGAAGGCGTGGATTTTTGTTGGCCTCTGAAATGGCATGGTAGGCGGCTTTCGGTCGTTGCCAGTTATCAATTAGTCCCGCCCCAAGAATCCAATCACCATCAGTGAAGGCGTGTATGCAATAGCCCGAAACGACTGGATTTGCTAAGAGTGCTTCTAATTGACGTTTATTTCCGCGAGCTTGGACTTCTTGTGTAGCGCGGCAGATCGAGTCTACATCTGCAAAGACGGAACTCAATTCACACTCTAGGAGTGCCTTATCGATAGCTTTAGTTAATTGAGCATGGTGCCGGTAGGCGGGCAGAAGCGGATTTCCCTCCTTCTGGAATCTTTCGTAATTCGTTTCGATTTCTGGCCAACCACCAAAACCGAACTCAGACATAAAAAGAGGGCTTCCAGCTTCAATATTAGAGTTTCCTTCAATGGTGTCTTCCTTGCCAATGTTTTGATAAAGCTCCCAGTGTTTCTGGTCTACTGGCGCGCGAACATAGCTATGTAGTTCGGATAGTTTCTGGCGTTCCTGCGTATGGGGTAGGTAAAAATGTGCGCCATCTGCCCAACCTCCAGACTCGTCGAGTATGAGGCGGGTAGGATCGAGCGATCGTGCCAAAAGTGACATTTTAGGAATAAGCTCGGCTATCTCCTCTCGAGTTACTTCATTAAACATTTCCCACCAAATAATACTCGCATGATTGCGATCTCGTAAGACCAGCTCTCTTATTTCGTTTTGTATACGTTTGGGTGTTTCAGCAGTCAGGGCAGGCCAGCAGCTCATACATTCTACTGCGGGCGAGGCTATAATTAAAATGCCAGCCGCATCGGCTTCCTCTAAAATAATCGGAGGGACAGGACGTCGCCAAGGTCGTAATAGATTCAAGCCTGCAGCTTTTGCCAGTGCGATTTCTTTACGAACAACCTCACGGTCTTCAGGGTAAGATTGGTGTTTCGCGTAAACGCCTTCCCAGAATCCTCCCTGAAGAAATACGGGCAAATCATTTAAGTAGAAGCGTCCCTCTTTTAGTGTAAATTCTCTAAGACCTACGGAGTCTGATTGGAAAGCTATCTTTTGGCCATTTACAATTAAACTTAATTGAGCTGTGTAAAGGTGTGGATTTTCGCAGTCCCAAAGCTTAGGTTCACAAAGTCGAACTACTGTATGCACAGAGTTAGTCCCCGGTCGAAGATGAATCTGCTCAGTACTTTCAAAGCTTTTTTTAGCTGCAGCGTCAGTAAGAGAGATTTTAAGCTTAGCATCTAGTTCTTGGGTAGCATTCGACAGAATGTTAGCCTGTAATCGAAAGCCGGAGTCTGCAATAGAGCTTTGATAAAAGACTTGTTCGAACCAATAATCTTGATGGAATTCGAGTCTAACTGATTGCCAAATTCCAGCTGTTAAACCACCACGCCAATGGGGCATTTGATTAGGTCCTAGGCCATTTACAGTTATGTCTTTAGTGACTATCGGACCTACAACACGAACCACTATTAAATTACGAGCACCAAAGGTGAGGAAGTCTTGAACCTGGAAGAAAAAGGGAGTGTACCCACCTTCATGTGAATCAACTTCTTTTCCATTTACCCAAACAGTGGTGCAGTAATTAGATGCTTCAAATATAAGTCGACATACCTGCCCCTGGTTGGAAGCCTCAATCTTTACCTCTTTGGCGTACCAAGCTACGCCCTCGTAATCCTGTTCAAATTCTTCCCAACATGAAGGCACAGGAATTGATTTTTCTGACTCGATAAGTCGGTAGGCGGGAACAAACCAACTCTCGCTAAATCCTTGGTTATCGGGGTCTAGCTTAAAGCTCCATTCGCCATCTAAATTTATTTTATGCACGGTTTATATAATAATTTAATATGGGTTTTTCGATGCATTGAAGCGTGTAAATATGTTTTTGAATCCGTCATACATTTATCTTTTCCCATGATTAGAGGGATACATAAACACAACTTTTAGAGCGAAGATAGAAAGTAAAAATTACTGCGTGTTAATTTCTTTTTATTAAATCTAAGAGGGCTTCGAGGCTCGCTACTCGCTTGGGTTCTTTTTCTGCCAGGTTTTCTCTCTGGCCGATATCGGCATCGAGATCGTAAAGCTGAGGCTCAGGGCTACAGCCAGTTTCAATATCTTTCCCTGCAAATAGTGCGGGACCCTTAGTTGGAGGCAGGTAAACCCAGTTATTTTGGCGCATAACAGTTTTAGCGCCTATGCCTTCGGTCACCAGATTTTCGCGCCCTACGTTATCTTTACCAAAAAGTACCTCACTCATATCCAGACTATCTGCTCGCTCACTAGTAGGTATATTTACACCAGCAATTTGAGCAAAGCTTGTTAGAAAATCGGCGTGGCTAAAAAGAGCGGGGCTCTCACCGGATTTGATCCGCCCTGGAGCCCAGGCTATCATCGGCACGCGAGAGCCTCCATCGAACATACTGTATTTGCCGCCGCGGAGTGGACCTGCTGGCTTGTGCTACCGAATATCCCGAAAAGCTTAATCATTTAAGCCAACTCTTAGAGGCAGCGCATGCACCCAGTGAGCACTTTGTCTTCGGGCGTGGGCGCCCAAATAAAAATAAGTAATGGTCAGCTATTATTTTATGCGAAATAAATTGAGCTGCATTTTACTTGGAATCGCTAGTGCAGCGCTGTGCACCACTTCGCTCTATTCAGTGGTTCGACCAAATGTATTAATATTCCTCGTCGATGACATGGGCTTAATGGATAGCTCTGTGCCCTTCCTAAGTGAGAACGGCGAGCCTAAGGTACACACGCTTAACCAGCGCTATCGCACCCCAAATATTGAGAGCCTAGCGAGCCAAGGTCTGAGATATGAGCGCTTCTACGCAAATAGTGTATGTTCCCCATCACGTGTCTCGTTGTTAACCGGTCAAAGCTCAGCGCGCCACCGGACTACCCAGTGGATTTATCCATACGGTAAAAATGCCGACCCACAGGCTCCAAAAAAATGGAATTGGCAGGGCCTTAAAGAAGGCTCAGTTACACTGCCCAGAATATTATCCCACGCAGGCTACGAAACGATTCATGTCGGCAAGGGGCACTGGGGACCACTCGACTATTCAGGCGCAGACCCCTTGCGGATCGGCTTTATTCATAATATAGCAGGTGCAGCCTGGGGACGCCCTGGCAGTTATTACGGTAAGAAAAATTTTACAAATGCACAGAACCTTCGTCAACCACCGCACCTTGAGGCATACTATGGCAAAGACACCCATTTGACTGAAGCACTTACCGAGAAGATGCTCGAGCGACTGGATGCTGCACATGCCACTGGTAAGCCTATTTTTGCCCATATGTCTTTTTACGCTGTGCACAGTCCATTTGAGGCAGATGCAAAATTCCTAAAGAACTATCCACAGGATTTTCCGGGGCGTGCCTTCGCGGCGATGATAGAAGGTATGGACCATTCAGTCGGGAAAATTCTGAATCACCTACAAACGCTTGGTATAGCCGAAGAGACGATAGTCTTTTTCCTCGGTGACAACGGCTCCGACTATAGCAGCCGGCCACTACGCGGTAAAAAAGCAGAACGATATGAAGGCGGCACGCGCGTTCCATTTATGGTTAGCTGGGCCCAGCCCACCGACAGCCAACTACAAGATCGCTGGGCCATACCGCAGGGCGTCCTCCACAATTCCAGCTTCGGCACCATCCTCGACTTAATGCCGACGATTCTCGAACTGACGGGCATCCAAGCACCTAAAGACCATACGATGGATGGTTACGACCTCAGAACTGTAACCGCTGGGGAGAGCCCACAGACATTCCTGATGCACTTCCCGCATAAGCATCGTTCTGCGTACTTCACCACATGGCACAATGGCAATTGGAAGCTAATTTACCAATACTCTGCCGAACCCCGTATGCAATTATTCAACCTAGCAGCAGACATTGACGAAAGTAACGACCTCTCGTTGCAACGCCCCGAGCGACTGCAAGAAATGTTTCGCCAGATGGAAGGTGCTCTAAACGAATGCCAAGCACTTTTCCCCGTCGATTCTCAAACCAAGCAATTACTACGTCCGTATTTATATTAATCACTACAGCATGTTCTCCATACAACGACCCATCACTATCTTATCCCTGCTGTGCAGTTTGCTGATACATTCAATAGGTACAGCATTTGAGCAACCCAATGTAATTATAATCTACGGGGACGATGTCGGTTACGGCGACGTCGGTGTTTATGGATCCGAAAAAATCCCTACTCCTCATATTGATGCATTAGCTGCCAGTGGCTTACGCTTCGAGGATGGCCACTGCTCAGCGGCAACTTGTAGCCCTTCGCGATTTTCTATGCTCACGGGCACTCATGGCTTCCGTGCCAATGTACGTATTTTGGGCCCAAATGCCCCCCTGGTGATACCCGTAGAGACCTATACGATAGCCGATTTATTTAAAGATGCGGGCTATAAGACTGCTGTCATCGGCAAATGGCACCTAGGTCTTGGTACTAAAGAAGCCCCCGCCAATTGGAATGCTGAAGTCTTTCCAGGCCCACTCGAAATCGGCTTCGATTATAGCTTTCTACTACCTTCTACTAACGACCGAGTGCCCTGCGTTTATTTAGAAAATTATCGTGTTGTAAACCATGACCCGGAAGACCCCATTTTCGTCGGGCTTAGCCCAGAACAAGTCAACCGACCTAGGAGCACAGCATATCCAGATGGCCGCGAAAATCGCCAAGCGATGACCTATTACCAGAGCAGTCACGGTCACAACCATAGTGTTATCAATGGTATCGGGCGCATCGGCTTCATGTCTGGGGGTAAAGCAGCCCTTTGGGATGATCAGACCATGGCTGATGTATTTGTCGAGAAGGCTTGCGACTATATTCGTACAAGCAAAAATACCCCCTTCTTTCTCTTTTTCTCTTCGCAAGATATTCATGTGCCTCGAGCCCCTCACCCACGTTTTCAGGGAAAGACTGCGCTCGGTTACCGCGGTGACGCGATGGTGCAATTTGACTGGTGTGTCGGGCAGATCATCGACGCACTTAGATCCAATGATCTTCTAGAAAATAGTATCGTTATTTTCTCCAGCGACAATGGGCCTACTTATGATGATGGCTACGCCGACGGCAGTACAGTCAAAACCTCCAAAGCCGATAACGACCAAGGCCACTACGCAGCAGGACCTTATCGCGGTGGGAAATATCAAATCTACGAAGGTGGTACACGTGTACCACTTATAATTAGTTGGCCGGCTGTAATCAATCCAGGCAGCACGAATGCGCTGGTAAACCAAATTGACTTACTGCACTCATTCGCCAAATTCCTAGAGCTTGAATTACCAAAGGGAGCCGCGGCGGATAGTCGCGATACACTTGACGCCTTTTTAGGGAAATCAGATCAAGGTCTTCCTTATATGCTAGAAGAGGCTACAAATGCTGTGGCGATACGCAGAGACCGATGGAAGTACATAGAGTTTCATGCTAGTAAGTATCGACCAAAGCCCGGACCAGCAGAACTCTACGACTTGAGCACCGATATCGCCGAAGCAAACAATGTCATCACTGAGCATCCCCAAATCGCAGAATCATTACGGCAGCAACTTCACTCCCTGCAAAAATCCGAAGGTATTCGCCATTAGTCTTTTTCGGCTAACTAGAAAAATTATGAAAATCATATTACAGCAAACTATACTTGGCATTCTTGTCATACTTAATCCGCTTTACGCGGAAATCGGAATTGCCCCAGTATTTTCTGATAATATGATACTCCAGAGAGACGTCAGCATCCCACTAAGAGGAACCGCTACTGATGAGAAAGAAGTAACCGTACAATTTAACGGTGGTACATATGCATCTGTAGTTATAAAAAATCGATGGATGGTAGAACTACCCGCTATGCCCGCTGGTGGAAGCTTCGAAATCCTCATCAAAGGAGCGAAGAATACTGTCACTGTTTCGAATGTAACCTTTGGCGATATCTGGCTCTGCGCCGGACAATCAAATATGGATAGCTCCATTGAGACATATAAGCGCAAATTTCCTGAGCTTTATGAAGGTCACCCTGTGAAGTACCACGAGCAAATTCGTATCTTCCGAGCTGCCATCCTACCCGTGGACGAGCCCCAAGAGTTTATTAAACGCGAGTATCGCTTTGATCAGGGTTGGTATCCAATCCAGCCGCGCACCCGTACCCAGCTCCTTACTGCTACTGGCTACTTTTTTGGATTGTACCTCGCAGAAGCCTTAGATGCACCAATCGGTCTAATCCAATCCGCTTGTGGCGGCACCCCCATTACTGCTTGGATGCCGCCGGGCTCCCTTGAAGATCGTGATGAGTATAATTCCATCATAGGAGACTACCAGCAAGCGGTTCAAGACTGGCCGACCAATAAAATAAAATACGAGCAGCAGGTAAAGGAATGGGAAGTAAAAAAAGCAAGTGGCGAACAAGTCGGTTGGAGACCATCTCCCCCTTTAGGTAGTCCTCTAAGTAGTAAACGACCTTACGCCCTGCATAATGGAATGATCGCTCCGCTTTATGAACTACCGATCAAAGGCGTGCTTTGGTATCAAGGTGAAGGCAATGCCAGAACCCGCCAAAGTTGCGTGCAATACGAGACACTCCTGAAAGACATGGTCGCACATTGGCGTGCAAACTGGGGTAATAAAAGCATGCCATTTCTGGTCGTGCAACTGCCTGGATTTGGCAAAGCCACGGAAAAAATAAATACCAGCCACAACTGGCCATGGATGCGAGAATCCCAAAAAAATATTGAAGACATCCTTAACTGCCGGACGGTATGCACTATTGATAGTGGCATGCAAAGAGATATCCATCCTCCCTATAAAGAAAATATCGGCAAGCGATTGGCTTACGCCGCACAATCTATGGTGTATAAGCAAAGTAGTGCACCGCAATCACCAGAATACTGTGCGCACCAATTCGATGGCGAATCGACCCTCATCACCCTGAAAAATGTCGGCAGCGGGCTAATTACCTCGAATCCTTTAATCAAAGACATGAATTATGATGATGGCGAGGTACTTGGCTTCACCGTGATAAATGCTGACGGCAAGTATATACGCGCCACTGGCGAGATAATCGCAAAAAATAAAGTACGCTTGCGACACCCAGGTATCAGCTCGCCAAAGTCGATTCGCTATGGCTGGGAAAATTTTCCCAACCTCAACTTATTCGGCTCAGATAATATGCCCGCATTCCCATTCCGCACAGATCAGACTTCTCCCTTTGATGGTAACTAATTGCGAGAATCTAGGAATGAAATCTAAGAACACACGCCAATCACTTTCGCGGCGAGATTTTCTCAAGTCCTCGGGTGCTTTTGGTGCGCTGACCATACTTCCATCCCATATAGTATTGGGCAATCATTCGACTTCAGGACTGGCACCCAGTGAAAAAGTAAGACTGGCAATCATTGGTATTGGAAATCAAGGTAACAGAGACCGAAAGTTACTACTAGCCTCAGGGCTATGTGATGTCGTCGCACTCTGCGACATCGATATGAATGCTGCGCATACCCATGAAGCGCGCTACGTGCACCGACTCACTGGCAAGCCACCAGTAACTAAGGATGGCGAAACGCCGCCAGAGCAGATCCAAATACAAGCACGCGCTTACACGGACTTTCGAAAAATGTTTGACGACATGGCTGGCGACATCGATGCCGTGCTGATTGCCACGCCCGATCATTCGCACTTTGCTGCGACCATGCTCGCCATGTCGCTCGGCAAGCACGTATTTGTCGAAAAACCACTGGCTCACACTTTTGGTCAATGCGAGCGTCTAATGGATCTTGCTGCGCGTAGTGGCGTAGTCACCCAGATGGGAAACCAAGGGCACTCTGGCCCTAACTATTTCCAGTTCAAAGCGTGGTCAGAGGCAGGCATCATCAAAGACATTACCCGAATCACCGCTCACATGAATATCAAGCGTCGCTGGCACGGTTGGGGAGCTACCGCAAGTAGCTATCCCAGCGAACCCATTTTAGGCAGTATTCATTGGGAACAGTGGCATGATGTAGTTGCCGCTAACCGAACATTTAGTAGTAAGCTTCATCCACAGGAGTGGCGCAGTTGGTACGAATTTGGAAGCGGCTGCTTAGGCGACTGGGCACCGCACATTTTAGATACCTGCCATCGTTTTCTCCACCTAGGTCTACCCGAGCGCATCGTGACTTTGGATCGCGGCGGCATTAACCCCTACGATTTAATCTACCCAGAATCCTCAACCATTCGTTTCGACTTTCCCGAGCGCGGCCCTAATCTGCCTGCATGCAAAGTCACATGGTACGACGGACTAAATAACGAGCCAACACTCGCAGCTGAATACACAGAAGATAGTGACTCTGAATTATTAAACAGTCCTGGTAAAGAGCTCTACAGTGAAAAGCTCACCTTTAAGGGTGGCCACCACGGGCAACCGCTCCAAATTATACCACGGTCCAAATTCTTGGACATGCGCGCATCGCTACCTCCATTCCCGCAGAAGAACTCTAATCACTATACAAACTTCTTACTCGCTTGTAAGGGAGAGGAAATTTCCCGCTCTCCTTTCAGCGTCAGTGGCACGCTAACACAAGTCATGACCCTGGGTATGCTGGCTCAACGCTTTGGTGGGCAAATCGAATTCGATCGCCAAAACAAATGCATCACTAACAACCCTACTGCTCATACACTGCTCGACCCCGCACCGCGCAAGGGATGGGAATCCTACTATAAGCTGTAAGCTTTATTATCTAGTGATTCATCTATGAAAAAACTAGCACTCCTATTAGGCATACTCTCTAGCACTACATTGTGTGTAGCTAATAAAGTATCCGAAGCGCAGCAACCATTCATAAAAAAATACGAAAATCAAAAGCGTATCATTACGCCCCAAAAAGCGCGAATCAATAACGAGCCCGAGCCGGATCTAAGTGAGGGCTTCGTCAGCCTTTACAACGGTAAAGACCTCAGTAATTGGACAGATCGTGGAGGCTATTGCACCTTTGAAGCCCGCACAGATCGAATAGTAGGGACCTGCGTAAAAGGTTCGCCCAGCACCTATCTGACAACTGCGCGCGAGGACTACAATGACTTCATTTTTACTGCGGAGTTAAAATGGGTCATCGATAGCAATAGCGGCATTATGTTTCGCGCACAATATGAGCCGAAGAAACCCTACGATAGGGTCATTGGTCCACAGTGTGAAATGGAAGGTTTCGCACCAATGCTAAAGCGTCAGCGCGGTTGGTCGGGCGGCATCTATGGCCAGGGATATGCCGCTTGGATTTATCCGCTTTGGCTCGAGGCTCATAGTGCTGTGCGTCAGGCGCTAAAAACAGATGCTTGGAATCGGGTCACAATTGTAGCGGACAAGGGAACAGTAAAAACCTGGGTAAACGGAGTGCCTGCTGCTCACTGGGTTGACGATCAGTTCCTAGAAGGGTTTTTTGGACTTCAGGTACACTCTGGAGAACAAGGTGAAGTCCACTTTAGAAACATAAAGGTCAAGGAACTACCAGAGCGCCGTTGACGATTAGTTGCAGTACAATAAAAATGTATACTTACTACAGTCGAATGAATCTTGCGCACAAGTCTACCACTATTTGTCTAATCATCCTCTTCGCGCTCACTGCGAGTGCTGGTGAGAGGAAAAATATTTTGCTTATTTGTGTTGATGACCTGCGACCTGAGCTAAGCTGCTTCGGTGTTGATTACATTCACTCACCTAATATAGACCAATTAGCTGCTAGTGGACGCGCTTTTTATAATCACTACGTAAATGCGCCGACTTGCGGGGCTTCTCGATACACCTTGCTGACAGGTCAATACAATCTGAATAGCCCGCAGAATAATCGCTTACTTTTTAATCGAGCCAGTAAGCTCAAAGAAGAACCTAGCTCAGTCTCTCCGAGCCTGCCGGCATGGTTCAGAAAGAATGGTTATACAACCGTATCGATAGGTAAAGTGTCTCACCACCCAGGCGGACTAGGAGGTAAAAATTGGGATGATCCTAACGTGGTAGAGATGCCTAATTCATGGGACTTAAGCCTACAACCCATTGGCGATTGGCAGCACCCAAGGGGTATTATGCATGCCCTCGCTGAAGGTAAAATTTGGGGATTAGGTGAAATTCTCTCAGTATTTGAAGCCTTCGCTGGTGATGATCAAAGTTACCCGGATGGATTGATCACCGACACAGCTATCAAACAAATTAATAAGTTAGATGCAACCGCGTCCCCATTTTTTATGGCAGTTGGTTTCATTCGCCCTCACCTTCCCTTCGGAGCACCAAAGAAATATCTAGACCTATACGAAGAGTGTGAATTGCCCGCAATTGCACATCCCTATAAGCCCAAGCATCCCAGCTCTTGGCAAAGCTCTGGTGAGTTTATGAGGTACAATCGCTGGTCAAGGAACCCTATTTCAGATCCAGCTTTCGCAGATGACGTGCGACGTCATTATGCCGCTTGTGTCAGTTATGTAGACGCACAAGTTGGACTGCTAATGGATCAGCTCGACCAATTGGGTATGCGTGAAAACACTATAGTAGTTCTCTGGGGCGATCACGGTTGGCACTTAGGAGAACACGGTGTTTGGGGCAAACATACCTTATTTGAAGAGTCGCTACGATCACCGCTTATCATATCTTATAAAGATATTCCCAAATCTGGAGAGCCTTGTGAAGCTGTTGTGGAAAGTATCGATATATTCCCTACATTATGTGACATAGCCGGTATCCCAACCCCAGAATATATCCACGGAAAGACCCTAAAACTACAGCTAGATAAGCCTGAGTCACCTGGGCACTCAGCTGTCGGATTTCAAAGTCATCGAAAGACTATTCGAACTAAAAATCACCGCCTGATTTTGCACAATAATGGATATGCAGAACTCTACGATTTTTCGAGTACCAAGTATGCGGGCATTAATCGAGCTCAGGACTTTCCAGATGTAGTACTCCAGCTAACTGAGCAATTAAACGAACGGCTAAAATTAAATAATTAGATCCTAATGAATGTGAAAGTCTCAATCTATTATCTCTTCATCTTAATAGTCACTTCCTGCATCGCAAAAGTGCCAGAAATTCGTGCCCCAGTTATGCCTCCTAAGGTTCCAGACGGAATCGAATATAGTGTTCATCAATACCGCACATCTACCCCAGAACGATCCGGTCAACTCGGTATCGCTATGCCAGAGAATGCCGTAGGATCGCTACCAGTAGTAGTCTGCATACACGGCGGCGGATGGTCTAAGGGCGACAAGGATCAGATGGCCTGGATGGCGATTCGTTATGCCCAGCTTGGCTATATTGGGGTGACAGTAGCTTATCGGCTCAATCATGAAGCTCCGCTTCCTGCGTGCATATTAGATGTTAAAACGGCAATACGATATCTTAAAAGCATCAGCAAAGACGTCCATATCGATCCAGATCGAATTGCGGTCCTCGGGTATAGTGCCGGCGCTCATTTAGCGCTTATGATTGGACTGAGTCCAGATGCAGATGTATTTAAAAGCAAAGACTATCTTGCAAAGAATTCATCTGTTCAATGCGTTGTAGCTATCTCAGCACCAACAGACTTTGATACAATGCTCGAACGTGCTGGTCATTTGAATTTTCTGCCAGATGATCAATCCTCAGATCCCGAATTCATAACCCCACTTTCTCCAATAAATTGGATTCACGAAGATCAAATTCCCATACTACTGGTACATGGTGATCAGGACAGAATAGTGCCACCCTATCATTACGAAAAATTCAGCCAGAAGTGCAGAGAATTTAGTATCTCTAATTTAGAGCGTTACATCCAACCTGGTGGCAATCATACGTTCTTTTTCAGGGCACGAAAAACTGTACAACCTGTTATTAATAATTTTTTAGCAAAAAATCTAAATTGAATTAATCATGCACATACAATCCCCTCTTATATTACTAATTGGTCTAGTCCTAGTATCGAAAAATTTGCTTGGATCAGTTAATTACTACGCCCCGTATCCTTTTGGTACGCAAAGCGAGTATGCACTCGGAGCAGACGAAGTCACCAGCGGAAAATGGTGGGTTTCCCCTAAGGACGAACCCGCACGTGAGAAAAGTTTTCGCGATTGGATTTGCGCACGTCCCCGTGAGAAAGCCCTAGCTTTTGCAATATACACTCACAATGCAGGCACTCTTAAACTAACTGCTCAATGCTTTCCACTCCTACCCGAAGAACCAAAAGAAGCTACCTTAGAACTCTTGATCGAAGGAAAGTGGGAAAAGGTTCAGCAAGCCTCTGTAGTATATCCTGGTTGGAGCTTACATTTTCGCATTGATGGATGGGATTCAAGTAAAGATGTCCAATATCGAGTAAGGTTAGGAGAATTATCGACTTACGAAGGGTTAATACGCAAAGACCCTACGGATAAAAAAGCAATTGTCTTGGCCTCCATGTCCTGCAACTCACCAGCAGACAAGCCTCGCTATGCACGCACACAAATGGTGGCAAACCTCCTAGAGCACGACCCTGACCTTCTATTTTTTGCTGGGGACCAAAATTACATACACGATGAACCCACATACGGCTGGTTAATGTTTGGTGTACAGTTCGGTAAAGTAATGAAAGACCGACCTACTATCTGTATTCCAGATGATCATGATGTCGGTCACCCCAACCTTTGGGGAGAGAGTGGGAAAAAAGCAATTGGTAGAGATTTCGATGGTGGCTACCTTTACCCGGCAAGCTTTGTAAATATGGTGCAACGCCAACAGTGTTGGAGTTTGCCAGATCCCTATGATCCAGAGCCAGTGGATCAAGGGATCACTGTATACTATACCGATCTCACGCTAGGTGGTATCAGCTTTGCTATTCTTGAAGACCGGAAATTTAAATCAACCTGGCATCCTAATCCTGACGCCGCAGGAAAAACCTTACTCGGAACACGTCAGCTTAGTTTTCTTGATAATTGGGCACGCGACTGGTCTGGCGCACAGATGAAAGTTGTGCTCTCACAAACACCGTTCGTGGCTCATGCTAGCTACTCTGGGCAAATCGTTCGGCGTATTGAAAAAGATCACGATGCCAATGGATGGCCCGCAGATAGGCGAAATGAAGCAGTTCGTGCCCTACGCCGCGCCCGCGCCACGCATATCTGTGGGGATCAACATCTCGGCGCAGTTGTTAAGCACGGCATCGATACATTCCGAGACGGCCCTTATAGCTTTACTAGTCCAGCCCTAGTCAATACTATCTGGGGTAGATGGTGGTGGCCGGAGAATGAGCAGGCCGGTGGTGGTGAACCAATTGAAAACGGCCTTCCTTGGGTAGGTGATTATTTAGACGCCTTTGGCAATCCATTTACCATGATTGCATATGCAAACCCTCAGTACGTTGATAACGAAGAACTGCGTAGACTGAAGTCTCGTCCGAATCGAGGTGACGGATATGCCCTTATTCGCTTTGAAACCGATACAGGAGATGCGTGCTTTGAATGCTGGCCACGTTTTGCGGACTTAAGCAAAGGCGATGCCGCACAATTCGAAGGCTGGCCGGTGACTATTAACACTCATGATAACGACGCGCGCGAGCCTTACGCCTACCTACCAGAGATCGAACTTCCTAGTAGTAATATGGTAGTCGAGCTCACTAATTTAGATACGGGTGAGCTCATTTATTGCTACCGCCATGATACCAATCGCTTCAAAGCTCCCGTTTTTAGCACAGGTACCTATACTCTGCGAGCTGGATTAGAAGTAGCCAAATCGGTTATGCTTGAGGCAATAAAAGTGAACTAGTTTTATAAAGAACCCGTACTATATGAAAATAAATACCTATTCGATTACTATAAGCTTACTTTTTTTTGTCGGTCTAATCGGGAACCTCTGTGCAGACTCAAAACCAAATGTACTGTTGATTATCCTTGATGATCTTAACGATTTCGTCGGACACATGGGAGGTCATCCTAAGGTAATAACACCTAATATCGATGCCTTGGCCGCGCAAGGAGTAGCCTTTAATAATGCACACAGTAACGCCGCAGTCTGCATTCCTTCTAGGGCTAGTTTTATGTCAGGAGTATCACCAATAACTTCCCGCTTCTACGGCTTTGGAAACGAGCGGAGAAATGAAACACTCATTGCTAGTAAGACTCTACCAGAACTTGCCAGAGAAAATGGCTATAAAACATACACAACCGGAAAGGTCTTTCACAGCGCAAGGCGAGACTTATGGGATGACAACGGTATCGCTGCTGAATACGGCCCGGTAGCCTCAGATGGAAAGAACCATACTTATCATCCTGAGGTACCTGGCGACTTCTCAGAATTTGGCGTCTTAGATGGAACTTATATCTCACTGGCAAAGGTTCCGATTGTACCAGCATCAGCTTTCGCTAGTGGCTACACAGGCTGGCGTAATATAAGAAGTAAAGCGCCTTTCCACTACGTTAGTGAAACCGACCGAGATCCGATGGCAGACGAACGTAGCGCTGAATGGACCGTCCAAAAAATTCGCTCACTAGAATCTCAGGACCAACAGGATCCCTTCTTTATGGCAGTTGGATTCATACGACCACATACACCGCTTGTTGTGCCCCAAAAATATTTTGATATGTATCCCTTAGAAAGTGTACAGTTACCCATCATTAATAAAAGTGACCGCGTAGATACTAAGCTTGAAGACGATAACAATTCACGAGGACGGAAAATTTACCATACACTTGTCAATTCCTTTGGGGGTGATCGTGAGCTAGCCCTGCGACACTACACCCAGGCATACCTCGCAAGTATAACATTCGCAGATGAAATGGTTGGCCAAGTGATGAAAGCCCTCGATCAAAGTAAATTTCGAGATAATACAGTAGTTATTCTGACCAGTGACCACGGCTATCATATTGGTGAGAAAGACTTCCTATTTAAATATACTATATGGGAAGAAAGCACTCGAGTGCCATTTGTAATTCGTCATCCTGAATATCAAAGACAAGCAGGATCCATCGTAGAGCATCCTATAAGCTTAATTGATCTATTTCCGACAATATCTGATTTCTGTGATTGGGAAAACCTCGCACCTCGCAAAAAGAGTAGTGGCACCATAGATGGCTTCAGTCTAAAACCTTTTCTTGAGGATCCTGAACTCACAAGTTGGGATGGACCCAATAGCGCCCTTTCGATTCGTGCTAGCTGGAGATCTAAAGCTATCGACCAACAACACTTTTCTCTGCGCTCGCGCGATTTCCGCTACATTAAATACAACAAACCAACAGGTGAAGCCTCAGAAGAACTCTACGACCACAGAAACGATCCGCACGAATGGAAGAACTTAGCAGAAAGCCCTAAATATGAATCTGTTATACAAGCTATGCGCCGCGAGCTTACAGAACGACTTGCGCCGGCTGTTAAGCGCCAAAGTGCTAAGTTATAAATAACCCACGGCTTTGTTGTTAACCTACAACCTACACAAGATGGTATAAGTTTTATTAGATGAAAGGAATAACGTGTGCGCTACTAGTTTACATTCTATTGCTCTTTCATTCGGCTTTGATTGGAGGGCCTCAGTTCTTTGATTTTACCTCAAATACAAATACCGGTAGTTTAGAAATAAAATCTGGTACAGCATGGAGCAGCCCAGAAGGACTTTGGGTTGAAGCGTCGCCGGACGAGGCAATTGAACTGGTTTTTAAAGGAAAATGGGATTTCAGCGAATGGGTCTATTTAACCTGGGATATTGATTACCAATCAGCAGTTGAGGTACCTTTTAGCATACGTATAGAAGGACAATCCCTGCAAGTACCATGGGGCGCTAAGAAATTCAGCCAAATACATTCTGGCTTTCTAAAGGACAGAGAAAATCGCTACTTCAACTGCACCTTAACGCGAAGTTATAACAGTAGGAGAAGTAACAAGTTAGTTCAGGATTTTTCTAGTATGAATTCTTACCCGAATGGCATTTGTTTTAATCATCATGGAATCATTCCCGATGGAGTAGAAATAGTTACTTTTCAGATGGATCCGCATCCAAAAAGACGAAAGTTTTTGATCCGAAATATCTTTTTAAATCGCCCAGCAAAGCATCCTTTATATATCAAATCAGCCGAAAAGTTTTATCCATTCATCGATCAATATGGCCAATTTAAGCACTCTAATTGGCCCGGTAAGATTATACAGGATTCAGACTTCAAGGAATCCTTTCAGAAGGAAGATAATTTTCTCAGAAAGTTTCCTATCGCTTCTAATCTCACCAAGTATGGTGGATACAAAAATGGTCCGCGATTAAAGGCAACGGGGCACTTTCGTATAGATCAGCACGGCGGGTCTTGGACACTAGTCGATCCAGATGGCTACCTCTTCTTATCTACTGGTATAAATTTCGTTGGGCACATCTTAGCTACGACCGAGGTTAAGAAAAGAAGTAACTACTTTGAAGGCTTGCCATCGGAAAACAGTCGCTTCCGAAGCTGTTTTAGTCGCGACGACCAATATTTTAATCACGGGAAAGCCAATCTAATCCGTAAATACGGCCAGCTGTATGAGGATCCCTACATAAAGCGTAATTTAAAAAGACTAAAGCACTGGGGGTTCAATTCCCTTGGTGGTTGGTCGATTGATAATTTTTCTAACGTCCCCGAAAGCCTTCGCCTTCCTTACACCCTCAATCTAAATGTTACTTGGAAACTTCCTCAACCTCTCATCAATACGAAGATGATGGATGTTTTCGACCCGCGTTGGGGAGAACAACTAGAAGAAGAATTTTTGGATTATAGTGAAAGAGTAAAAGATGACCCATGGCTAGTGGGTGCCTTTGTAAACAATGAACTGCACTGGGAAAAACCTAATGAATTTTCACTTTCCCTTCTGCGAGTGAATCAGTCAATACCGGGAAAAAAGCGTTATATTATGCGCTTAAAAGATAAACTAGAAACGATCGAAAATTTTAATGAGATCTTAGGCACAAACCTTAAAGATTGGGATACACTACTACAACACGCACTCCCAAATACTGTGCTATCACTTAATGAATTGGAGACATTGAATGAAGCACACTACAGAGAAATGGTAGAGTATTATTTCTCCACGATCCGTAGCATGTTTGATCAATACATGCCAGAAGTACTTTACCTTGGTTGTCGATTTCACAGTGACTACACTCACGAATTTAACCTACCGATAGCAGCAAAATATGTCGATGTACTGTCCGTAAATATTTATAAGAACGATGTCGGTGATTACCCTTACACGAACGGTTTTGAAGAGATAAACCTGCCCTACCTCGTTTCCGAATTCCACTTTGGTGCCTTAGATAGGGGTATGTTTGGCACCGGACTTAACTTGGCTTCTGACCAGAGAAACCGCGGCGAGCGCTATCGCATATACATGGACAGCGTTCTAGCAGACCCTAAATGTATTGGAGCCCACTGGTTTATGATGGCCGATGAAGCCACCGCAGGATTTAATGATAATGAAAGTTATAATTGTGGATTTCTCTCAGTAACAGATCAACCGTATTACGATTTTCTTAAAGAAGTGATCCCATATAATAACGATCTTTATCGCAAGCAGATAGACGTACCTAACAAAGAACCTATTGAAGATTCGTCCGTTCCGGTAATGCTACAGGATTAAAAAGCTAATTTCTTAAGTGGTCATATGATAAGGCCGACCTATTCAAATGCTGCTAATGCCTTCTTCTCTAGTTCATAATTATATTTTGGGTTTTTTTGTTTAGGCACAGGAGCTCCGATACGGTCTCGCCATGCGCATAGCATATGATGCATTTCAGCTGCTTTTTTTGGGAATAGTCCAGCTATGTTCTGCATCTCACCTGGATCTTTGCTTATATCATAGAGTTCGATAGCATCCTCCTCAAAGTATTCATGCAGCTTCCAATTACCCAAGCGCATAGCTGAACCTGGTCGCGTACGAAACAAGGGGTCGCGGGCTTGGTCTTTTGCACCGTTGTAGGCCTGTAGGTAAATTGGAAAATGCCAATACTGTGGGACTGGTTCCCAGTTTGCATCTTCCTTCATTAAGGAAACCAGACTCACGCCGTCTAGCTGGTTAGAGTACTTAATACCCGCGACCTCCATAAATGTAGGATAAAAATCTAGCCCATTAACTACAGCTTCGCAACGCCCCGCGACGATCGTCCCAGGCCAGTACATAAGCATAGGCTCGCGGACTCCACCCTCATAATACGAGCCTTTCCCAGCACGCCAAGGAGCCTGTGAATTAACGGCAGCGATCCCTCCATTATCCGAACAGAAGACCACCAAGGTCTTTTCGCTTAAGCCTTGATCTTCTAAAGCTTGAAGCAATCTTCCAATAGCAGCATCTAGCTTTTCTACCATGGAATAATAGGCTGGGTTAAGATCTAATCCTCGGAAATTTTCTACATATTCAGGTACTGCCGTAATTGGACCATGCACTAAATAAGGCGAGAAGTGAATGAACATCGGTTCGTCACGGTAACTTTCAATAAATTTCATCGCTTCCGCCGTGTAAATATCAATTCGATGAGTCTTTGCTGGGACAATGTCCGACCATGCTTCCATTGAGCCGCCTCTCCACGGCGAGAAGTAACCTCCATCTTTAGGACCACCCGTATAATCACCACCTACATTTACCTCAAATCCATCTTCCAAAGGATCCTCCCCAATGTGATATTTACCAAGATGAATCGTCCGGTAACCACCCCCCCTTAGTGCCTCAGCCATAGTCAGCACTTCCTTAGGTAAATGAATACGATTATTTATGGGAATCAATTTTCGGTACTCAGATTTTCCACGATAGGAGCTACCGACAGTATAAACGCCGTGCCGCGAACCCCACAAGCCACTGTGAACACAGGCTCTACTAGGTGCACAATTCGCTGCCGGAGCATAGGCATTCTCAAAGACTAGACCTTCCCTAGCTAAACGATCCAAATGAGGCGTCCTAAATGTTGGATTATTGTAACCAACATCCATAACGCCCAAGTCATCTGCATTTATGTAGAGAATATTAGGCTGACCTTGGACCGTAGTAGCAAAGACCAGTAGAAATAAGAATTTATTTAGCAACAGTCTACTATTCATCAAATGGTCTCAAGTTGTATCGTGTCAATTTCCACAAATGCACCCTCTTCACCTTCGAATACAATCTCAAGTAATTCTACGATTTCCTTACCTAGTTCAGGGTGGAATTTCACCGAAACTCGCTCGTACTCATTACTGGCTTGAATCGAGTCTAAACCAATTAACCGCTCGTTTATAAGAACCTTAACGTTCAAGTCCTTGCTAGATCTTAATCGCAGAATGAAAGTCTGATTTTCTTTTTTTGGAATAACCTTAAGCTCTTCCCTACGTAGGATAGCTACTTTATCATCTAAATAAAAATCAAGATACCCAAGAAATCCTGCGAGGTTAGAACTTATGTTATTTGAAATCCAGCCTTCCGTCTGCCATGCGCCACAGTCAAATTCGTAATACAAGTTACCATCTAAAGGGTCCCGACCGTTTAAAGTTTCCCACTTATCAGAAAGCCCGTCCCCATCACTATCCACACGGTAAGCTTCGTACTCAACATTAACGCCCTCACCCCACTTCGTACCCTCACCATTGACCTGTAGCGCTTGAATAGATTCTTCTCTTATCCCATGATCACCCTCGCTTAACCAGTCACTCAAAAGCGCACGGTGCTGACTTAAGATATCCACATAGTCTGGATCAGCGGCAAGGTTAACCAGCATGTGTGGGTCAACCGATACCTCGTAAAGCTCCTCAACTGGACGCTCGCCAAAGTAAATCCTTCTGTGCAGCGCAGAGAGCTCACCCTGGCGATACAAATCGTGTAGGTTTTGGGTGAACGCCTTATTATCTCGGTACTGTGGCTGTAGAAAAATACGGTCACACTTGTAATTACGCACATAGCGGAAGTGATCCGTGCGAATGCTTCGCACACGATCAACAGTATGGTCGAGGCGATCTTTGTGAGCGGCAACAAAACTTCGTGGTTTAAAATCTACTGCAAATAAGTCCTGACCTTCATACCATTGCGGCTTTTTAACACCCGCCCATGCCAGCGTTGTTGCGCTAAGATCAAGCATATCCACCAGATCTCCGCGAACTTGCGCAGATGGAACATATCGCCTTGGCCCTACAATTAGAAAAGGCACATGTAGTCCGCCCTCCGTCGTCATTTGTTTATGACGCACAAGATTATTAGCTCCATGATCCGAGAAATAAACCACGATAGTATTGTCTGCCAATCCAGCCTCTTTCAACCCTTCAAGTATTTTACCTACCAAGTCATCCTCCATTCGGATAGCATCATAATGTTGTGCTACTACAGTTCGGTAGATGGAATTATCTGGATAGTCCGCAGGCACATTAACCAGATCTGGGTCGACCCTACGATCCTTCGGAAATTTCCAAGTATTATTTTTTCCTCCTTTGGTCTGTATCTGACCAAAAAACGGCTGCTTCGTAGTTAAATCGGAAAAGTCCGTTTGGTCACTTAATTGATAATTATAAGAGCTGGAATTCCATACAAAATTATAGTCGGTCTTGCCATAGTTGAAAGTGGTGTAGCCATACTCTAGTAAAATTTCTGGAAGTGTTCGTACATTCTCTGGCAGGTAAATTTTGGGTCCCTTTCGAGAGGAACGGTGTTGATGAGCGCCAAAACGTATACCACTTTGCCCAACAATCAGGGCCGAACGCGTCGCCGAGCAAACTGGCGCAGGCACAAAGGCTCGATCAAACCTTACTCCCGCTTTAGCAATTGAATCTATGTGGGGGGTCGCCTCTGCATTAATTAGATCACCGTAACAACCCATCCACGGAGAGGTGTCTTCCGCATAAATCCAAAGTATATTCGGGCGTTCTACCGTTTGTGCAATTAGACTAGCGGCACTAAGCAGCCAAATAATGATCAAGTTATGCATTTAGTAGACTGTTACTTATTTTAAATGATTTCAATAAAATGAATTACCAATCGTGTACACCAAAGCACCTAATTTGTTGCTCAAAATTGATTTCCTTACTTCGCCTAAGCCAGAGCTAGTAGTATTCTCAAAATAAAAGCCCTGTATATAACTAATATCAACTGTAGGACCTATTGCTAAAAGCAATCTTGCTAAAATTACCTTCTCAAGAACGATAAGTGTCCCCATAATGAAGTTTTTTATGGTCTACTAGGCCATATTACATAATGTTTATTAGGTATGTAGAATACCACATAAAATACTTCATTTTTAATAAATTGAAGAGCATTTTTTTAATCTTATCTTTAGTAATTTATCCTAAACACTAAATACTTATAAAAAAAACTAACTTTATTATAATTTATGCGGACGATCTCGGATTTGGGGATATCGCTTGTTACGGCGCTAAAGGCATCCCCACCCCTTGCTTAGACCGTATGGCGGCGGATGGCTTACGTTTTACTCAGAGCTACGCAACCGCAGCAACCTGCACGCCCTCACGCTATAGCCTGCTGACTGGGTCTTACCCTTGGCGAAACCCTGCTGCTAAGATACTTCAAGCAGATGACCCAGCGTTAATCAGTAAAGAGCAGCGGACACTTCCTAGAACATTAGGTAAAGCTGGATATGCCACTGCGGTAATTGGAAAATGGCACTTAGGTATTGGTAACGGGAAACTAGACTGGAATAGCTCTATCCAGCCTTGCCCACTTGATGCAGGCTTCGATCAGAGCTATGTTATGGCAGCGACGAACGATCGTGTGCCCTGCGTTTATTTAGATGGCTGTAAGGTAGATAACTTAGACCCTCAAGATCCACTGCAAGTAGTTTACGCAGAAGACAATCCATTCCCTGAAGCACCAACTGGTAAAGCTAATCCTGCGCTACTTACAATGAAACACAGTGACCAGCAGCACCATGATACAATCGTCAATGGCATCGGTCGTATCGGGTTTTCTAAAGGTGGGAAGACTGCCACCTGGGATGACGAAACAATGACTGAAATTTTTCTCAATAAAGCTAAAGGCTTTATTACCGACAAGGTTGATCAGCCCTTCTTTCTCTATTACGCCCTCCACCAACCACATGTCCCGCGTGTGCCCAGTCCACGCTTTGCCGGATCTACCGAAAAAGGACCTAGGGGTGATGTAATCGCGGAACTAGACTGGTGCGTTGGTGAGATTTTGGACCACCTCAAGGCGCAGGGAATCGATGACAATACCATCGTCATTTTTTCCAGTGATAACGGCCCCGTCCTAGATGATGGATATGAGGATGCATCTAATAGTCGCTGCGGTGCGCACAAGCCAGCAGGTCCACTCCGCGGCGGCAAATACAGTATGTTCGATGGAGGCTCTCGCGTGCCGATGATAGCCTGGGCTCCAGGGCGGATCAAATCCGGTGAGAGCCCCGCTCTTTTTAGCCACGCCGATTTTCTAACAAGCTTTGCTCAAATTGCTGGTGTAAATATACCTACTAGTGAGCGAGCAGATAGTCTGGATATGAGTGAGGTACTTTTTGGTAAAGATAACGTAGGGCGCGAAAATCTGGTGACCGAAGGCATAGGCGCTAAAACTGTTATGCGCCAAAATAACTGGGTTTACCTGCCTCCAACTAAGGGTCCCGCACTATTTGCAGGGAAAGATATTGAAACTGGCTGTAGCCCTGAGCCTCAGCTTTACGATCTCGATGCCGATATCGGCCAGAGAGAAAACCTGGCAGAAAAAGAACCCAAGCGAGTAGCGAGCCTCGAAGCCCTCTTAGATTTAATAAAAAGAAATTAACACGCAGTAATTTTTACTTTCTATCTTCGCTCTAAAAGTTGTGTTTATGTATCCCTCTAATCATGGGAAAAGATAAATGTATGACGGATTCAAAAACATATTTACACGCTTCAATGCATCGAAAAACCCATATTAAATTATTATATAAACCGTGCATAAAATAAATTTAGATGGCGAATGGAGCTTTAAGCTAGACCCCGATAACCAAGGATTTAGCGAGAGTTGGTTTGTTCCCGCCTACCGACTTATCGAGTCAGAAAAATCAATTCCTGTGCCTTCATGTTGGGAAGAATTTGAACAGGATTACGAGGGCGTAGCTTGGTACGCCAAAGAGGTAAAGATTGAGGCTTCCAACCAGGGGCAGGTATGTCGACTTATATTTGAAGCATCTAATTACTGCACCACTGTTTGGGTAAATGGAAAAGAAGTTGATTCACATGAAGGTGGGTACACTCCCTTTTTCTTCCAGGTTCAAGACTTCCTCACCTTTGGTGCTCGTAATTTAATAGTGGTTCGTGTTGTAGGTCCGATAGTCACTAAAGACATAACTGTAAATGGCCTAGGACCTAATCAAATGCCCCATTGGCGTGGTGGTTTAACAGCTGGAATTTGGCAATCAGTTAGACTCGAATTCCATCAAGATTATTGGTTCGAACAAGTCTTTTATCAAAGCTCTATTGCAGACTCCGGCTTTCGATTACAGGCTAACATTCTGTCGAATGCTACCCAAGAACTAGATGCTAAGCTTAAAATCTCTCTTACTGACGCTGCAGCTAAAAAAAGCTTTGAAAGTACTGAGCAGATTCATCTTCGACCGGGGACTAACTCTGTGCATACAGTAGTTCGACTTTGTGAACCTAAGCTTTGGGACTGCGAAAATCCACACCTTTACACAGCTCAATTAAGTTTAATTGTAAATGGCCAAAAGATAGCTTTCCAATCAGACTCCGTAGGTCTTAGAGAATTTACACTAAAAGAGGGACGCTTCTACTTAAATGATTTGCCCGTATTTCTTCAGGGAGGATTCTGGGAAGGCGTTTACGCGAAACACCAATCTTACCCTGAAGACCGTGAGGTTGTTCGTAAAGAAATCGCACTGGCAAAAGCTGCAGGCTTGAATCTATTACGACCTTGGCGACGTCCTGTCCCTCCGATTATTTTAGAGGAAGCCGATGCGGCTGGCATTTTAATTATAGCCTCGCCCGCAGTAGAATGTATGAGCTGCTGGCCTGCCCTGACTGCTGAAACACCCAAACGTATACAAAACGAAATAAGAGAGCTGGTCTTACGAGATCGCAATCATGCGAGTATTATTTGGTGGGAAATGTTTAATGAAGTAACTCGAGAGGAGATAGCCGAGCTTATTCCTAAAATGTCACTTTTGGCACGATCGCTCGATCCTACCCGCCTCATACTCGACGAGTCTGGAGGTTGGGCAGATGGCGCACATTTTTACCTACCCCATACGCAGGAACGCCAGAAACTATCCGAACTACATAGCTATGTTCGCGCGCCAGTAGACCAGAAACACTGGGAGCTTTATCAAAACATTGGCAAGGAAGACACCATTGAAGGAAACTCTAATATTGAAGCTGGAAGCCCTCTTTTTATGTCTGAGTTCGGTTTTGGTGGTTGGCCAGAAATCGAAACGAATTACGAAAGATTCCAGAAGGAGGGAAATCCGCTTCTGCCCGCCTACCGGCACCATGCTCAATTAACTAAAGCTATCGATAAGGCACTCCTAGAGTGTGAATTGAGTTCCGTCTTTGCAGATGTAGACTCGATCTGCCGCGCTACACAAGAAGTCCAAGCTCGCGGAAATAAACGTCAATTAGAAGCACTCTTAGCAAATCCAGTCGTTTCGGGCTATTGCATACACGCCTTCACTGATGGTGATTGGATTCTTGGGGCGGGACTAATTGATAACTGGCAACGACCGAAAGCCGCCTACCATGCCATTTCAGAGGCCAACAAAAATCCACGCCTTCTTTGCTTCGTAAATAAGCGAAATTTAAGCACCCTAGATAATGTAACTATACGCATAGTATTTCGTGACTCCTCTGGTGCAATACCTGCGCGTATTGAGTTAAGTAGCACGGAAAAATCGCATAGTGATACTTCACTAAATTGGACTCACAACAGGGGCCTATCAGAGTGCTACTCGATGATCCCATCTGAACTATTACGCCCAGGTGCTAACGAAATTATAGTAGATGCTTACGCCTTGAATAATACCTTAATTCGTTCGACTAATGTTGAGCTCTTTGTGGTCAATCCTAACAATAAAAGAGCTGCCTATCCGGTGGTAATTTATGATCCTGCGGGCGACCTTGTATCTTGGAGAAAAGAACAAAAATGTGAAACTGTAGATCTAAAGGATTGGGTATTCAAAAGCCAAAACTGTCTTTATGTTTTCTCTGGTGAAGATGTTTCACGAGCCGAAGACATCCCTCTAATTGATTGTGCACTCAAGGAAGTGTATAATGGAACTGCGAATGCTATTTTTCTCGAACCACCTTCGATACACGAGGCCGCTTTTATGATCCGAGAGTATGATGCCTGCCCCGTTACCGAAGCATCGGAGAACCTACTCTTACAATCGGGTATTTTCCCCTTTAAATTAACGGCGCGTCCGTCTTTCTCTTTTTGGGAAGGCACCGCTCATATTGCTAAATCACATCCAATTTTCGATGGTTTACCAAGTAATTGCCTCATGGATGAGCCTTACCAAGAAGTTGCCCCTGTGGAGAGCCTCTACGAATTAGAAGCGTCCGAGGCTCTATCCTATTCGATAACATGGTATAGACCTGAAGTGATTGCTACGAAGCTCAAAAAGCGCACTTATCTAGGAGGTGAAGAACTATGGCATGGCACAAATCTTGCCGTCAAAGTGCATGGGCAAGGCAGGATTATACTAAGTACCCTAATTCTTCGCAGCAAAGTATCAAGTGACCCTGTTGCATCTCGTATCCTATCTAACATGGTTCACTATGGTTTCGAGGTAAATACAGTCCAAACGAATGCGAACTGCGCTGACAGCGGAGTTGCAAATACCAACGCTTTAAAGAAAATATAGCCGTAATGAATACCACGGAAAAAAGTCCGCCACGCGAAGGCGAGTCTACAGCGGAAGATAAGAGTCTAAAATTTGGGGAAAAATTAGCCTTCGGTGCCGGTGAAGTTGCCAATCGTTACGGTGAAAATGGCATTAACGACCTGGCCACCCCTATTTATAATACAATCCTGAAGCTTCCTCCAGACACTATTGGTTGGGTACTCGGACTAATGCGCCTATGGGACGCCATAACAGACCCAGTCATAGGATATATATCCGATAACTGGAAAAGTAAATTTGGTCGCAGGAAACCCTTTATATTACTTGGAGCCATCCTCATGGCTATAACTTACCCACTAATTTGGTTTGCTTCTCCTGACTGGACGGAAAACGCCAAGACAATCTACCTCTTTTGCTTCGCGATTATTTTCTTCACGACCTACACAATCTACTCAGTTCCTTTTCGGGCTCTTGCTACAGAAATGACCCCCGACTACAGCGAGCGAACTACCATAAGGATTTATTCTTCATTCTTTGTTAAAACTACCCTACTCTTCATTCCATGGATTTTCCCGCTCACACAAATGGAACGAATCCAAATTGGAAATTTGGTCAATTTTGAATTACCTTGGGCGGATCCTGTGAGTGGAATCCGCTTTTTGATGGGTATTGCGAGCGCCACTATTTTACTCTCGGGTATGGTCTGCGCTATTTTTCCAAAAGAGAGGTATAATAAAATTGCGGCGAAGCAAAAAAGAGTCCCCTTCCTCCCAAGTTTCCTTTCCTTGATTACAGATAAGCCTTTTCTCATGCTTCACGGGATAGGTATCGGCCTACTTTCTAGTATCCTACTCGTAGGTACTCTAGGCCTTTATGTGAACATGTATTACATATGGCAGGGAGACATTGCTACTGGCTCCACTTATAATGCCATAGTTCAAAATATTCTCCAAGTTTTAGGCTACCTAATGCTTTTTGTGATCTCGACGTTCCTAGCCAAGATGGAAAAAAAAGTTCTGCTTTCAATGGCACTAGGCTTCGCTTTGATAGGATCAATAGCGCGTTGGTTCACATACAGCCAAGAGATTCCGCAACTTGTTTTCCTCGATCCATTTTTCTTCGCTCCTGCCTATACAACATTTTGGGCGATCTTTTTGTCGATGCTCTCTGATTACTGTGATTACGATGAATTTAAGAATGGAAAACGCCGTGAAGGTGTCTTCAATGCAATCAGTGGATGGATGACGAAAGCAGGTGCTACAGTTGCCCTTATCGTGGCTGGCGTGGTTCTACAAAAGACAGGCTTTAATGCCGAGTTAGAGGGTGCCCAGACACAGGAAACACTTACTAATATGCGCCTCGCACTTGTTTTACTCCCGGTAATCTGCCTAGGGTTTGCACTTTTATTAAGCACTACTTACCCACTAAGCAAAGTGCGTATGCAAAGCATTCGTGAAGAGCTCGAATCTAGACGCGGCAGAGTTTAGATAATAAAATATTTTTAAGTACCACCAAAGTCCCAGTTAATTATTTAATATTAATCCTGCACGACTTAAAGTTATATATGTTTAGTTTCTTACGAATATCCCGACTTCACATTTACGCTCACATTTTTTGTTCTTTTTGCCTGATAGGTAGCTTTTCAATCGCAGCTGAAAGACCGAATGTACTCTTTATCATTTGTGACGATTTAAATGATTGGGTCTGTGACATAGGAGGACAAGAGGGGCATCCACAAACGGTGACCCCTAATATCGCCCGCTTCGCAAAGTCGGCCACGACCTTTCCTCTTGCGTATAGCAACAATCCCGTCTGCGCTCCTTCGCGCTCTAGCATGATGTATGGGCTCTACCATCAAACCAGCGAGTGCTACTTTTGGGAAGAATGGTACGAGCGTAGTGAAGTGGCTAAAAAGAGCTTCACTCTCAATCGTTTCTTCAAAGAAAACGGCTATAGAGCAATCGGCAGTGGAAAAGTAAGCCACCACATGTGGGCTGGCTACCGAAATAATAATAGCCCAAAGTCTGCGGAAAACCGCGCTCGTGAGTGGTCGCACTACGAACACTTGACCGATTACGGACCCTACTGGGGAACTTCAGGTAAAACTCTCGGTGCCCTTCCGGACGTGCCAAACCCTTTTAGGGAAATTGGAAATATAGATGGTTCTTACGGATCTTTAGAGAGCGCATGGAATTCCCCGAAGCGAAAAAATGGCGAGCGGTTCTTCTGTGGAGGCATTCCTTATTGGGGCGCTCCCTTCCGCTACGTCAGCAAGGATGACCGGGATCCCACGCCTGATGAGCGTAATGCCTATTGGACTGTCAATCAAATCAAAGAACTGGAAACCTCAGAAGAACCATTTTTCTTAGCTGTAGGTTTTGTGCGGCCACATACTCCGCTGCACGCCCCACAAAAGTACTTTGATTTATTTCCTCTCGAAAAAAGCGGTATCATCGATCAAGTCTTGATCGCGCAGTTAGTAGAAAATGATATAAATGATACTCACATGCATGACTTGGTTCCTGCGAGAAATAAAGACCGGAACAAAGGACCACGTTACTACCAGACACTCTTAGAGTCTTACGACCAAGATAAGTTGCATGCTTTGCGTGTCTATACACAAGCCTACCTTGCCTGTGTTGCAGCTGTTGATGATTCCATTGGCACTGTTCTTAATGCGCTAGAAAATAGTACCCTGGCTGAAAATACAATTGTTATCATTACTAGCGATCATGGCTTTAATGTAGGCGAAAAAGAATGGCTCTTCAAGGCTTCACCCTGGGAAGAATCCTGCCGTGTTCCTCTACTTATTCGCGCTCCATCATTGTCTGTTCCCGGCTCTAAGGTTTCCAATATACCAGTGTCACTTATAGACTTATATCCCACACTTGTTGATCTTTGTGGTCTACCAACAGATAACCGAATGGATTCAAAGGGTGCATTTCTCGACGGTTATAGCCTCCGAACCCTGCTTGAAAATCCAGAATCCAAAGTCTGGGAAGGGCCAAATGCAGCTCTCACACTCGTACACGATCCAAAAGCTTCGAATAAGCAAGGGGCACATCACTACTCAATACGTAGCAAAGATTATCGTTATATTCGCTATAATAACGGCAAAGAAGAACTTTATGATCATCGTACAGACCCTCATGAGTGGGAGAACCTAGCGAAAAGCCAATCAAAAGTAGCGACAAAGCATAGGCAAATACTTCACGAAATGATTCAGGACATCAGCAAAAATCGCAACCGTCTCGAATCGCACTAGACCATCAGGCGTTATTGGCAACTAGCGAGCAGTATTGAGGTCTACCTTTTGGGAAAGCGGGTTATCGGAATATTTAGAATTATTCTAATTAATACTTGAGATACTCTCAAATATCTGCTTATTTAGAATAATTCTCATTATATATAAGGTATTCTACTACTTAATAAGCTAATATTATGCACCTCAAATCAAAATATAAGAAACTGTTAGACAACGCTTTAAAGGCTGGCGGCCAACGCTCTACCAAGCAGCGAGAACACATTTTTGCGCAGTTACTCGAAAAGCGTGATCACCCAACAGCAGACGAAATCTTCGCGC
>CABXXS010000007.1 GCA_902516225.1 Puniceicoccaceae bacterium
AAGCAGTCGACTTGGAGACTAATCCGCAGGCAGCAGCGAACTTCCTCTGGTTGCCATTGCAACGACAGGTAAATGTGACTGGTAGGGTGGAACGTATTCTTAAAACTGAGTCGCTGGAGTATTTCCACAGTCGACCTGTTAGTAGTCAGATTGGCGCATGGGTATCACCGCAAAGCCAGACTATCGCTGCACGTAGCGTACTTGATTCGAGGCTCGAGGAGTATAAACAAAAATTTGCTAATGGTGAGGTGCCGCTTCCGGATAACTGGGGTGGTTATCGTATTATGCCGGATACCTTTGAGTTCTGGCAGGGCAGGCCTAGTCGCCTTCATGATCGCTTTATGTATCGTCTAAATGATGCCGACTCATGGATAGTGGAGCGTTTGGCGCCATAGAACTTACGGGAAGCGTGTAATGGTCGAAAAAATAACAGAAATTCAGTCCAGATTTGAGCGTCTTATTTCGACTAGGAATATTAAGGCAATATCTGAAGAGCTAGAAAGTTGGGCCGATCCAGAGGTTGCCGATTATATTATCAGCCTCAATAAACCGCAACGAATACTTGTCTATCGGGCATTGCCACGCACAAGGGCAGCAGATGTCTTCGCATATTTTCAGCCAGATGAACAAGATGCTTTTCTTGAGGCTTTGACCGATACAGATACGCGCGTACTGCTAGCTAACTTGAGTCCAGATGATCGCACAGCAATGCTAGAAGAATTACCCGCTACAGTGACGCGCAAGCTCATGCAATTACTCAGCCCCGAGGACTTAATTGAGTCACGACAATTACTTGGCTACCCAGAAGAAAGTGTAGGGAGGTTAATGACACCTGATTACATACGTATTCGCGCGGATTGGACTTGTGAACATGCCCTTGAGCACATTCGTAAATTTGGCCGGGATAGTGAGGTCTTTAATATTCTTTACGTTACCGAATCCACTGGTCAACTCGTTGATGTGCTTCGAATGCGTCGTCTTATCATGGAGCCTCCATCGACTGTAATTAAGGACATTCTTAATTATAAATTCGTAAGTATTTCAGCCTATGAGGATCGTGAGCTTGCTGTGGATCAAATTCAGCGGTACGATGTCAATGCTCTGCCTGTAGTTGATTCTGAAGGTGTGCTCGTAGGTATTGTCACAGTTGATGACATTATGGACGTGGCAGAGGAAGAAGTCACAGAGGATATTCAAAAAGGTGTTGCGGTCAACCCGCTGGAAACTCGATACAGTGTGGCAAGCCCGAATCAACTCTTTCGTAAACGAATCGGCTGGTTATTAATTTTAATTTTCGTGAACTTAATTTCTGCTGCAGTAATATCCAACTATGAGGATTATGTTAGAGAGTTTATCACTTTGGCTCTCTTCATGCCCTTGGTTATTGCTAGCGGTGGTAATTGTGGTGCGCAGTCAGCTACCCTGATGGTTCGTGCGATATCGACTAGTGATTTAGATCTCAACGATTGGTTCAAAGCAGTTTGTAAAGAAACTTATGTAGGGCTATTACTAGGAGTAGTAATGGCTTTTATAGCAGCTATTGTCGGACAACTTTATGGAGGCGACTCTGATATCGCTCTGACTATAGGTCTTAGTATGATTACTATCGTATTTGTAGCGAATAGCTTTGGTGCACTACTACCTTTCGTTCTTAGCCGATTAAAGATCGATCCAGCTACTGCCAGTAGTCCACTGATTACCTCGATTATGGATGTAATTGGGCTCGCAATCTATTTTTCGATAGCAGTTTTAGTTATTTCATAAATCGAAACTTATGTTAGACGACTTTTCATCGTTAGGTGTTCATTCTGATTTTATAAGTGGTTTAGATGCGCTGGGTATTCAAAAGCCGACACCGATACAAAAAGAGGCGATTCCCATGCTGCTCCAAGATGGGGGAGATTTAATTGCGCAAGCGCAGACCGGAACCGGTAAGACTGCTGCATTTGGTATTCCTCTTCTAACTAAGGTTGATCCTACGTCTCCCTTAATCCAAGGCTTGATTATGGCGCCTACGCGTGAACTAGCTAAGCAAATAAGTAAGGCACTTTTTCGCTTTACCAAATACTGCCAGGATAAGACTTTCATTGAAGTAGCTACTGGTGGGGATAAGATAGATTTGCAAGTCCAGCGACTAAGTAGGCCGACTCATATTTTAGTGGCTACTCCAGGGCGCTTGATGGATTTGATCAAAAAAGGACTCGTGCTCGATGCAGTTAAATTCTTGGTCTTAGATGAGGCTGATGAGATGCTTAGCATGGGCTTTCAGGCGGAGCTAGATCAGATTTTTAAGTTAACTGCTAAACGAGAGGCAACATGGCTTTTTTCGGCTACTTTTCAAAAAAAACTACACCTTTTAACTCAACACCATATGTCTTCGCAGGCACACCGCCTGAAAGTGGATCCAACACAAATAGTAAATCGCAACATCGATCATTATTACGCTATTTGTGCTCGGGAAGAAAAAGATACCTTTATAATTAATTATCTTAATAAACAGGCTTCGAGTCGTGGGCTTATTTTTTGTCGCACTCGAGCTGGATCCATTCGCATGAGTGAAATATTGGCGGAAGCTGGATTCTCAGTAGCTGTAATTCATGGAGATCTCAGCCAGCGTGATCGTGATAAGGCAATGCGTGGTTTCCGAAAAGAGCGTTCCCAGTTCCTTATTGCTACTGATGTTGCCGCACGCGGTATCGATATCAGTAGCCTATCTTTTATTATCCAACATCAACTCCCCGATGCGATGCAGTACTATACCCACCGTAGCGGGCGTACGGGGCGTGCGGGCAAGCGAGGGGTTTCGATTACACTCATTGAACCAGAAGAACGCAGGCAGATAAAGAAGCTCGAGGAATCGCTAGGTCTTAACTTCACTCTAGCGTGATGTGTATACTCAGCTCACTCTAGGGTGATATTCTTTAAATAAACTTATCTCCCGAGACAAAAAAACGCGCTCCATTTACGGAGCGCGTAACCTTCTTATAAAGGTGATTTGTTTAAGCGGGTGTGACTTGAGTGGCACAAGGACCTTTAGGGCCGCTGCCAATTTCAAAGCTCACGGCTTGGCCGTCTTCTAGGGAGGCATAGCCTTCCATTTGGATTTCGGAGTGGTGAACAAAGAGATCTTTGCCACCGTCTTCTGGGGTGATGAATCCGTAGCCTTTTTCGGCGTCGAACCATTTTACGTTACCTGTACTCATATTACTTATATCTTGTTTAAATCACAGAATTCACCGATTGCGAACATCTGTGTAAAGTAATATATGATTAGAATTTGAGCTTTGTCGCTAATAATCGACGCTTAATTACACTTTGTGAAACTAGGGCCTAAAAAAGGAGCCGTACTACTTTCTTTGCAATTTTTCAGGCCAGCTAGGTCACCCTGGTAGAGGATCTGTCCCCCATCGTTCCCGCCATTTGGACCAATCTCAATAATGTAGTCTGCATCTGCGATAACCTCAAGGTGGTGTTCGATTACGATGACAGTGTGGCCTTTGTCTACTAGGCGGTGGAGGAGTTCGATCAAGCGTACCACATCGCTTGTGTGTAGACCAATAGTTGGCTCTTCAAGAATGTAGAGGTTTCCTCGACCTTTGTTGTATTGTCTTTCCTTATAACTAGGCATTCCTTTAGCTAGCTCGCTGACTAGCTTGAGGCGCTGGGCTTCCCCGCCACTCAAGGTAGGTGAGTATTGCCCAAGCTTGATGTAGCCGAGTCCAGTCTCTACCATCAACTGCATGAGGCCGCTGAGTTGTGTGTGAAAACTGAAAAATTCTGCGGCCACTTCGAAGCTCATATTAAGCACGTCAGCGATACTCTTACCGTTCCAACGTACGTCCTCTAGCTCCGTGCCATAGCGGCGGCCGTTGCAGTCATCGCAGGTAAGGTAAGTATCCGGCATGAAGCTCATCTCTAGCTTGACGCGCCCAGCACCTTTACAAGTCTCGCAGCGCCCTCCTTTAGTGTTAAACGAAAAGCTCCCAGCTGTATATCCGCGAACCTTGGCCTCCGGTAGAAGAGAAAAAATATTACGGATGATATCGAAGGCACCTATATAGGTAGCTGGTGTTGAACGTGGAGTCTTACCAATAGGACTTTGATCAAATTCGATTACTTTACGGATATCTTCGGCATTCGAAAGTGATCGAAATGGAGAATGATCTAGAAAAAATGGAGAATTTTTTGATTTTGAACTAAGTTTTGGATCTTTATGATAAACTGCTGCCTCGACCAGTGGCTTTAGAAGGTCACGTATGAGTGTACTCTTACCAGCACCTGAGACACCACAAACTACACTAAGGCGTTGTTTTGGGATTTGGATATCAAAGCCTTTAAGGTTGCGTAGAGCAGCACCTTCTAGGGCTATCCATTGATCTTTGGCTTTTCTCCTTCGTGAACTCCATGGTTCAGGTAATGCTCGGTATTGGCCGCGTAGCGGGTGTAGCATTTTTTCACGTAGATACTTTCCGGTAAGTGACTTCTCCGATTTTTTTATTTGGCTGATAGTGCCACTTGCGACGATCTCGCCACCGTGAATACCAGCGCCAGGACCCAAGTCTATGATCTTATTTGCACGTCGCATTGTCGCTTCGTTATGTTCGACAATGACAAGCGTGTTCCCGCGTGTGCGAAGCTTATCCATAGAGTCCAGTAGTTTAGCGTTGTCGCGAGCATGTAGACCTATTGAAGGCTCGTCTAAGACGTATAGTACTCCAGATAGATTTGAACCCAGTTGCGCGGCTAGGCGAATGCGCTGGGCTTCGCCTCCAGAGAGTGTAGCAGTAGCACGGTCAAGGCTAAGGTATCCGAGTCCGACTCGGTTCATGAAGTGCATACGTTCTTCAATTTCCGGTAAGAGTTCTTGTAAAATACTTTGCGTGCGCGGCGTTGTCTTAATTAAGCTTAAAGTGTTTATTAATCCACTTGGAGTCAGTGCAAGTAGCTCGGGTAATGAGGCTGAATCTGGGACTTCGAAGGCCGGAATTGGTAGATTCGAAGCTGAATTCGATTGGATCTTTCGCTTCTTAGATGCGCTCTGCTTTTTCAACGGTAGCTTGACCGATCTGCTTACTAAATTAAGGCGCGAACCATGACAATCGGGGCATATCTCACCATCTGCGCACTCATCTAAATGGTCGACCATCTTTTCGTCTTCGGTAGTCATCCAGTCAAAGACTTGGCCGAAGCCTCGACAAGTTGGGCACCAACCACGTGGGCTATTCCAAGAAAAGTGTTTTGGGTCAAGTTCTGGAAATGCTTCTCCAGTAGTGAAATCAGTCCGTTCAGTAGAGAACCAAATAACTCTCTTGCCTTGCTCGTCCATAATGAAGGCACTTCCCTTGCCGAGCTTTAGTGCAGTTTCTAAGCTTGTATTTAATTGCTTTGAGCTTTGGGAACGATCTGCCTTTATCTCAGTTATAATTAAATCGATATCGTGTTCTTTGTAACGATCCAGTTTTTTAAACTGTTCAATAGCTATGATACGCCCATTAATGCGAAGAGCTTCGTACCCACGGTCGCGTGCCCAGTTCGCAAGGGGTTCGTGATGCCCTTTGCGCCCACGAATTAGGGGAGCGCAAAGGTGTAAAACGTTAAAGGACTTAGAGCCGACCTCAAACTTCCCATCAATAGTTCTGTGCTCTTTTAGGAAGTTTTTTAGACGTTTGATAAGTTCCGCAAAACTTTGTTTAACAACAGCTTCTCCTGTATTAGGTGAGTGCTGTATTCCGATGCGGGCATAAAGAAGGCGTAGGTATTGAGCGACTTCTGTGATGGTGGCTACCGTAGATTTACGGGTGCCTTTGGTAACGCGTTGCTCAATTGCTACGGTGGGCGCTATACCAATTAGTTCGTCTACATCTGCGCGTGGCATTTGCTCCACAAACTGACGTGCGTAAGCCGACATCGACTCCATGAAGCGGCGCTGGCCTTCGGCAAAAATAATATCAAATGCTAATGTAGACTTACCAGAACCAGAGACGCCCGTTATGACAGTGGTTTTGTTGTGCGGTATTTTGGTGGAGATATTCTTCAGGTTATTCTCGCGAGCACCTTGAATATTTAGTGTTTCTGGGTATGCAGAAGAACTAATAACCAATGGACTCTGAGTGCTGCAAAAATTAGATTCTTCTGTAGGAGAGGAACCTTTATTTGGTATTAGTTGTTCGGTCTTAGTAGTAGTTATTTCCGACTTATTTTCTGCGCCTTTGCTTTTCTTGTAACGATTCTCATCTAATACTTCACTGAGGTAGGGCGCGGTCTCACAGACTATATTCGTAATTTGTTCGGGTGTCCCTTCTGCGATGATCTGACCGCCTGCATCGCCTGCTTCAGGTCCAAGTTCGATAATCCAGTCAGAGACTTTGAGGATATCGAGATTGTGTTCGATTACGATTAGTGAATTACCTGCATCGACTAGACCTTGTAATACGCCAATCAGGCGCTTCACATCGGCGCGGTGAAGACCAGTCGTTGGTTCGTCGATTAGTATTATGGAGTGATCTGAGGTACTTGCTGTCGATTGTTTAATCTCTAGAGGATTTGTTTTTTTCTCAGATCGCGACTGAACGCGCCCTAAATACCTCACAAGCTTTAACCGCTGAGATTCCCCGCCAGATAGAGTATTTAGGGGTTGTCCTAGCTTTAAGTAGCCTAGGCCTACATCAATCATGGGTTGCAAGCAGCGAGTAATTTTAGGATGATCGCCAAATATTATTAGGGCATCGTCTAGGTCGAGATCGAGTATTTGAGAGATACTTTTACCATTAAATTCGATCTTAAGTACGTCGTCTTTAAAACGTTGCCCCCCGCAGCTTTCACAAGGTACGAAGACATCGGATACGAACTGCATTTCGATACGTTCAAAACCTAGGCCAGAGCAAGTCGGGCACCGTCCTTCACCGCTATTAAAAGAAAAATGCCCTGGGCCCATCCCAGCAGATTTCGATGCCTCTAGTTGTGCAAATAGATTACGTATTACATCCCAGGCCTTACCATAGCTAGCTGGATTGGAGCGTGGTGTCTTACTAACTGGGCTTTGATCAATCAACACTACATCTGAGAGTGGAAGGGTAGACTCAATATCTTTAATTGAGGCGGGCTCTTCGACTGCGAGTCCTTTCTTCGCGAGTAAATTTTGGTAGATAACATTATTGAGCAGGGTGCTTTTTCCAGATCCGGATACACCACTGAGGCAGACAAATCGCCTTTGTGGTATATCGATGCTGAGATCTTTCAAGTTATGCTTAGTGGCCTTACATATACTTAGAAAGGGAGTACCAACCTTCGATAGGGAAGAATCTAGGATTGAACTTTTTGGGCGACGCTTTTTAGGAGTTGGTATCGTTTCTCTACCCGAAAGGTATCTTCCAGTAACTGTAGTGGATTGAAGAATTTTATTATAACTTCCGCTAAAAGTCATATGCCCGCCTCGGACTCCGGGTTGGGGGCCAATCTCGATGAGATGGTCAGCGGTTCGCATTACAGCTTCATCGTGCTCTACCACTACTACCGTATTTCCTAGGCCAGTTAGTCGGCGAAGAATACCGGTGAGCCGATCCATGTCTCTTGGGTGGAGTCCGACTGAGGGTTCGTCCAGAACAAAGAGCGTATCCACTAGTGAAGAACCGATGCAGGAAGTGAGATTAACCCGCATGGTCTCACCGCCTGATAAAGTTCTAGAACTACGATCTAGAGTTAGGTATCCAAGTCCGACATCTCTTAAGAAACGCAGTCGATTTAAAATACCAATAAATGAGAAGTCCGTTTCTGGATGGTGCTTAGTGGTAGGAGAGATCGGCTGGCTCTTATCAAAGAGTGAGAGCAAATCGTTGACACTTTTCTGATAGAGTTCTGGTAGTGTCAGATTCTTCCATTTCCAGTTGAGTGATTCTGGCTGTAGGCGAGCACCTCGGCACTGCGGGCAGGTTGTATAGCTGCGGAACTTGGACAGAAAGACCCGTACATGCATACGGTAGAGCTTCTTGTTTAGCCAGTCAAAGAAACGGTTCACTCCATACCACTGGCCCGATTCTCCAGTATAGTCAGATTCGCCTTCCATAACGAATTTTAGCTCTCTATTATTTAGATCGGACCAAGGTATACTTGTCCGGATTTTATACTTTTTAGCTGCGCGTTTTAAATCGTTAAGACTCTCGCTGTAGACCTCACCTTGGAAGGAGCGAATGGCGCCGTCATTTATTGAGAGACTCTGGTCGGGTATAACTAGGTTTTTGTCGATTTCAATAATGCGACCAAACCCGCGGCATTCTGGGCAAGCACCGATTGGAGAGTTAAATGAAAATAGAGCGGGTGTAGCTGGCCGAAAGGTATGACCATCTTTAGGGGAGCTAAGCCCGTGGGTGAATCTGGATAGTTGCTTTATTTTCTTGTCGTAGACCTCGATGTGACCCTGTCCAAAATGAAAAGCGATTTTAAGTGCTTCAATGCCCCTCGAGCGGACCTTTTCGTTTAAGCAAGTGATCCGATCTTGGACGACATGGATTCTGTTTGCTTGTTTAGGAATTCTGTTCGCTTGCTCAGGGATACGAAGAATTTCATTTTTTAATATTATCCGCGTGTAGCCTTGGGCACTGAGAGACTGGAGTAATTGCCCCCATTCAAGTTTTTTAGGTCTAGTAATCGGGAAGGTAATAAGAACAGACTTTTCTGGGTACTGGCGTAGGATTTTTTGCCATACTGATTGAGAGTTATCGTCTTTAATAATATCATTAGTCGTAGGGTCGTGTAGTTCAGCAGTATTCGCGAACCAGACTTTAAAGTAATCTGCTAATTCAGTGATCGTACCTACTGTCGAACGGGAGGTTTTTACCGTATTTGACTGGTGGATAGCGATTGAGGGACGAATGTTTTCTACGCTGCCCACTTTAGGGCGATCCAGTAACTCCATGAACTGTCGAGTGTAGGGAGAAAATGTTTCCACATAGCGTCGCTGACCTTCTGCATGTAGAGTCTCGAAAACGAGTGAGGATTTACCTGACCCACTCAGGCCTGTCACAACAGTTAGTTTACCTATCGGTAAATCTATGTCGAAGCCTTTAAGGTTGTTCTGGCTAGCCTCACGTACTCGAATGAAATCTTTCTTAGAACGCATTAAACATAAGAAATGGGTGGTCTACAAAAAGGTCGAAGCACAGAAGCAATTATTAAAGAGATTTTTCACTTTTTCCTTACTTCGTAATCTACAGTTCGCTTTCTATCGTTCAATTGTTTGCGTAAGATATCCTATAAAATCTTATAAATTATGGCTTTAGAATGTGTAGGTTAGCCATGGAAATCCCGCTGAGCATAGCGCCGACAATACCCAGAAAGCCTTGGTCCGTCCCAGCGATATAGAGATTATCTAAGTGAGTACGGCCGTCTTTCATCTTCTTTGGTGCCCCGTAGATGGCGCCGTTTAAGTGACCGGTATATTTACGTACAGTTCGTGGCGTAAACATGTCTTGTGCAATACTTTGCACGTTAATATCTAGTTCCGATTCGGGGAGTAAGCCCAAGGTAACTTTCTGCATTTGGTCGTACCAATAGGATTTCTTATCGAGGTATTCCTCCTCGGGTAGCGCACACCATTTATCGTGGTTGGCCATAGCTGTAACACGGAGGAATCCCTCATCTAGTTGGCGGCCATCCTCATATTGATAGTTATTGGGAAAGCAAATGACACCGCTGGTCGGATCAACAAGGCCATCGTCTACTCGGGCGTAGTGAAAACGCTCGCGTGTATTAAAAAAAATAATGGTGTCGTTCCATCCGAAATCGGCGGGTTGTCTATCTAGCACGGTGATTGTCTCTGTAAAACCGAGTTGCCCAATATTTTCGCTGTTGGCGTCGGATGGTTGATCGTCACAAAGGCGGGTGGTTTCGACAGCACCGGCAGTGGATAGGATCTTCTCAGCAGTGATTGTGACTCCACTCTCGAGTTCTAGTGCGGTAGCTTTACCCGAATTGGTATGTATCTTACGGACACCACAACGCATTTTTCTGACGCCGCCTAGCGAGCGATACTTTTTCTCTAGCAGCCTAATAATCACGCGCACACCGTCGAAGGGTCGAGCGAATCCCTCGAAGAAAAGAGAGCGAAACATAATAGCAAACTGACCGTAGTCCATGTCATGTTCTTGTGCGCTGCCATAGTACATAACTGGGCAGAAGATCATATCCTCCAATAGAGGATCGGTAATATGCCTTTGTACCGACTCTCGCGCAGAAGTGGGGATGGAGCCTAGATTAAACGCGTCTAGTGAGCGGACTTCCTCAGCAAGGGAGCGAAATCCATCTATTTGTGCTGGGAAGCAACGGGCAACCTCGGATTCAAGTAAAGTAAAATCATTATCGAACCTTATTTGACAACTAGGGAAGTGTATACGGGAACCGTTTTGTGGGCAAAGATCGAGTTCGTCATAGGAAATACGCAACTGGCGTAGCAGTTTGCTAAGTGGTGTACCCTTAGTACCCTTAGGTACGTAGTTAGTCATGGCGTGAAGACCAACATCAAACTTGCGGCCAGCCTGACTATAAAATGAGTTTAGACCGCCAGAGGCCTTATGCTGTTCCAAGACGATAACTTTTTTACCTGCTAGCGCCAGACGTATGCCAGCTGCAAGTCCAGCCATACCCGCGCCAATGATGACGGCTTCAAAGTGTTCATTATCTGCAGGTCTGGACATAAGAAAGAAGCCGATCAGAGGTCATGGCGAGAGCAAGTATGTCTGCGTTATCCAATATTACTAGTACCCTCTAAGTGGTAAAAATCTTGCTGGTGCGTCGTTTTCATAAAAAAGCAACGGTGCAATCCGTTGCTTTTTTGCTGTAGCAGAACAGATGGCTACTACGTATTAAATTTTGGAGTAAGGTATTCGCCACAACTGTCAAGGGAAGCTAGTTTAGGGTAGTCTGCCTCGGGCACCTCGATGCCGTGTTGTTTGCGCAATTCCATAACGATATCTAAAAAATCCATGGAATCGAGGTCCATTTGATCGCGTAAATTTAAGTCACTCTTTAGCCCAGTCGTGTCTTCGTCGGGCGCAATTTCTTTAATGATTTCGATTACGATTTGTTTTACTTGGTCTTCGGTCATGATTTTATAAATAAGTGCAGTAAGTATTAGTTCTCAAATTTTTTAAGGATGAGCGCAGAGTTAATTCCGAGCATACCAAAAGAGTTGTTGAGGATAACTTTGACGGCGTCAACCTTACGTGGTTTATTTATGACTAGATTTGGCATAGCGCATTCGGGGTCTAATTCGTCGATATTAATAGTAGGGTGTATAATATTGTCATGGAAAGAGGGTAGATTCCCTGCTAATTCAAGCGCACCGGCAGCGCCCATACAGTGACCAATGTAGCTTTTAGTATTATTAATATAGGTAGTTGGGCAATCACCAAAGACCTCTCTGATAGCCTTAATTTCCTGGATATCACCCATCGGTGTGGAAGTCGCATGGGTATTTACTATGTCAACTTCTGAGGGCTGTATTTTTGCCACGCTGAGGGCCTGACGCATACACTGCGCTTGACGCTCGGAGTTAGGTAAGACGTAGTCAGAGGCGTCAGAATTGATCCGGTACCCGATTATCTCTGCAATGATTTTTGCACCGCGAGATTGAGCATCTTCAAGGCGCTCCAAGGTGTAGATGCAACCGCCTTCTGAGACCACAATACCATTGCGATTCTTATCAAACGGGCGGCTAACTTTTTTAGGGTCGCTCTCGTGGGTGCCGAGAGCACCTTGGCTTTTAAATCCAGCAAAGATACCGAATGATTGTATGCTTTCGCTAACTCCCCCGGCGAGTGCAAGGTCAACTTCTCCTAAACGAAGCATCTGGAGAGCTTGTATTAAACCAGCATTTCCCGCAGCGCAAGCAGCGCCAATGGCGTAGTGCGGACCCGTGATACCCATGTTAATGGTGATCTCACCAGCCGGATTATTTGCTACTGTACGAGGGTTGTGATGGTGAGTCCAGTACTTGGTGTCATAATCGAATTTAGAGATATTGTGGACTTCGTTTTCGGTTTCCACATTTCCGTGCTCAGTTGTACCTATATAAACACCAATACGGCTTTTGTCGTAATTTTCGAAGTCAATCCCGCTGTCGCTAATAGCCTCACGTGCTGCATAGATGGCTATGCTGCCTGCTCTTGTGCCCACTCGTAGTTCTTTGCGAGTTTGGTATTTTTTAGGGTCGTAGTTACAAACGCCAGCAGGTACTTGACCCATATAGCGCATATCGATCGTCTGGACACTAGCTACACCATCGAGTAGATTCTTACGATACTCTTCGAGGGTATTCCCATTGGGAGAGGTTAGGCCAATGCCTGTGATTACGATACGAGATTGGTGCATAAATAGCGAATATGGATACCACGCTAAGAGGTAAGTCTGTCAATAGCGTAAAAGTTCTTATAAAGAGCAATTTAGAATTTGTTCTATTATATAATTACGATTTTTTTAGTTTGAATCGTTAGATGGACAATTTAAGTGTACCCTATGAATGTATTAGTTGTAGGGGGTGCTGGTTATATTGGCAGTCATTGTGTGTGCCAATTACTTGCTGCAGGTCATCGTCCTGTTGTGGTAGATAATCTTGTATTTGGTCATCGATCAGCAGTCAAAAGCGATGTGCCATTCTATGATTGTGACATTGGTAACTCGAAAGCTATTGGTCAGATACTTCGTGAAGAGTCAATCGAGTTGGTGATGCATTTTGCTGCCTTCGCATATGTCGGCGAGTCGGTCAACGACCCTAGAAAGTACTATGAGAATAATTTTGTGGCCACCCTACGTCTGCTTGAGGCTATGCTCGATAATGGAGTCAAGAAATTCGTCTTTTCTTCAACCTGTGCCACTTACGGGGAACCAGATGCTCTACCGATGCTAGAGACCCTAGCGCAAGAACCTATAAATCCCTACGGCCAGACTAAGCTAGATGTAGAAAACTGTCTTAAAGCTTTCGCACGAGCATACGAACTCAGTTTTGCCGCTTTCCGCTACTTTAATGCTGCTGGGGCCTCTGAGGATGGTAGTATAGGAGAAGACCATGATCCAGAGACACATCTTATTCCACTAGTTATTGATGCCGCTACAGGTCGGCGTGAGCATATTAAGATCTTCGGTACAGACTACGATACGCCTGATGGAACTTGCCTGCGAGACTACATACATGTTAATGATCTCTCTCGTGCTCACATTGCAGTTTTTGATAAGCTCAAGGAGCCTGGCAGTTCATACTTTTACAATCTTGGAACAGGCAAGCCCAGTTCAGTGCGTGAGATTATAAACGTAGTCGAGGCAGTTACGGGTTTGAAAGTGCCTGTAATCGAAGGCGCTCGTCGGGTAGGGGATTCTCCCGCACTCTACGCAGATTCGAGTAAGGCTCAAAAAGAGCTAGGTTGGGAAATTCAGTATACAGATATTGAAGGCATTATCGAGACTGCTTGGCGTTGGCATCAGGCGCACCCTATGGGTTACGGGGATTAATTTCTCATAGGTAGTATACTGGGTGTTAAGTATTGTATCGAATCGTCGCTGAATTATTTAACACAGTTGAGGTAATACTCCTAGATACCTCGTATGATAACTTGATAATGCAATATTCTACTACAACCTTTCTTAGTAATGAGACTATAGGATGATTGATTTTTCGCATATTATGCTCTCTTTCTTAAGCTGCAATGCAGAACCCCTTACCTAAATCTTTATTATTATTACTTAGTTTGTGCGGATACTTGCCTGCAGAATCAAAGAAACTATCTCTGCAGGAAGCTATTAACTCTGCTGTTGAGCATAATTTGGGTATACGAATTGCCGCGTTTGCTTCAGCCAATGCAATGGACTCGGTGCAGATTGAGTCTGCAGCGTTTGATGCTGAGTTTTTTGGTTCTTTCTCTTCTCAGGCACGACAATCAGCGGCTGCAAATAGTGCGCTTGATTCGGCTCAAGTTCCTGAAAGTGATAGCCGTCGTGCCCGCTTGGGGGTGGATAAACGCTTTGCTACGGGGACTACTGCAACAGTAAAATCCTCGATTAATCGCAGTGATTCGAATAATAATGCAGTACGTAATCCAGACTATGGCGCAGATGTTAGTTTACTAATCCGGCAGCCTTTACTGAAAGGCGCTTGGAAGGAGGTTAACCTTGCTCCGTTAGCGCGCGCTAAGGTGAACGTGGAACGTTCTCTTTTTGAACTGCGCTCCGACGTACTAGACCTCTTATTGGAAACTGAAATTGCATATTGGAACCTCGCTTATGCTAGAGCAGACTCTGCTCTTATTTCTTCGAGTCTTGCTCTAGCTCAAAATTTACTAGACGAGAACCTCGAACGCGAACGCCTTGGTATAATCACTCCTCTCGAAGTGCTACAAGCTGAGGCTGAGGTATTAAATCGTCAGGAAAATATTATTCAGGCGGAACGTGTTATTGAAGATGCCGAAGATAGTCTTCGGCGTTACATGGGGCAGACAGACCTTCTAGGTGAGGTTGCAGAGAGTATATTTGTATCTAACTTACCCGAAACGCTCGAAGCACTTCGTCCGATGGAAGAAGTGTTAAATGACAGCTTACTCAGTGACGCTGATGCTAAAGCTCAGGAGAGGCGCATTGAAATAGAGCGTATCAACCGTGTCATTGCTCAGGATGCTACTCGTAGTGATTTGGACCTGACTGCTGGTATTAGTTACCTAGGCAGAGATAATGATGGGCAGGGCGCCTACAGAGGAGCTTACAATAGGGATGGCTATGACTGGAATGTTGGCTTAGAAGTACGTATTCCCTGGGGCTTTCGTGAATCACGAGCCCGCGCTCGCCAAGCATCTCGTAACCTTGAAAAGGCCTCGCTACAGTTATATGATATTAAGCAAGAAAAAGCTCTTGCTGCTCGCAGTGCGTGGCGATCCGCTAGAACAGGCCTCAAACGAATCGAGGTTACGCGTGCTGCAATGAAAATAAATGAAAATGCTTTCCAACAAGAACACGCTCGTTATGGATCTGGCTTAGTCGCCTACCGTAGTGTACTGGAAGCTCAGCGTGATTTTGACCTGGCTAAGAGTAAGTACCTACAGTCTCTTATTGAAAGTCTGCGCGCCGTAGTGCGCCTTGGTCGTGTCGATGGCACTTTGCTCGCTCGTAATGGCTTTACTTGGAACATTACTAAAACTCACTCTAAATTCACAACGCCGCAGACAGAACCGCTGGTAAAACCTCTTACTGAATTACCATGACCTCTTCCCAAAAATTTGTACTTATCCTCGTTTTTTTTATAGGAGGCTTCGCTTTTTTACTCAGATTAATTTCTGGTGACGGTGAGCAGCACAGTGGTGAACTGCGTACCGATATTGCTGAGCGTCGCGACCTTATGTCTGTGGTGCCGGCTAGTGGGGAGGTCTTACCATTACTCAGTAGTATTGTAAAATCCGAGATCAGTGGCCGTATTATGGAAATCAAAGTGGAAGAGGGCGATGCTGTTGTTCGAGATCAAGTCCTACTCGAATTGGATCGTACGAGCCTGGAGACACGTCTACGCGAAGCGCAGCGTAATTTAGAGGCCGAACGCCTACGACTAGAAAAATCTGAACGAAATAACCGCCGCCTTAAGGATTTATTTGAGGAAAATTTTGTTGGTGAAAAAGAATATTTAGATGCAAAAACGGAGCTTAAACTGGCAGAAATCAATCTGGAGATTGCTCAGGCGCGACTGGAAGATGCAGCTGAGGATTTGTCTAAAAGTGTTATCTCTGCGCCCCATGATGGGGTTGTCACACGCTTGGACGTGCTGGAGGGGCAGGTTATTTCCGGAGCAACGTCGGTCTCTAATGGCACGGGATTATTAACTATTGCAGAACTTGATGAGCTTTATATGGAGGCTAATATTAACGAGGTGGATGTAGAGAGACTATTCCTTGGGCAAAAAGCTTTTCTACGTTTCGATGCCATACCAGAATTTGAGGTCGAAGGAACTATAAATGTCATAGCACCCTCCGCGCGCAAAGATGGAAATGTACGTGTGTTTCCCGTCGAAGTCTTTTTTGAAGTGACCGACAAACGTGTCCGGCCGGGTATTAGTGCCACTGTTGAGGTGCCTATCGAGACTGCCAAAGATGCAATTAGCATCCTTGTATCTGCTGTTTTTAATAATGACGGCGTTAGCCACATATATGTCAAAAAATCCTCAGGCTGGGAGCGCCGTGAGGTGTCTGTAGGAATTAATAATCTACAGTATGTTCATATACATTCTGGCTTGGAAGAGGGCGAAGTAGTCGCTTTAAGCCGCCCTCGTGATTTCCGAAGATCGGATGGTTAAATCCGAAAAAATATTCGAGTTATCAGCTCTGCGCCGCTGCTACAGGGTTGGAGATGAGCTAGTTCACGCGCTAGCTGGGGTCGACTTAACAATCAGCGATCGTGAGTTTATTGCTGTGATCGGAAGTTCAGGATCGGGTAAGTCCACACTGATGCACATGCTTGGCTTCATGGATAGCCCAACTTCTGGGAAGATGTTATTCGAAGGGCGCGATGTTTCGGCCATAGACCGTGAGGAGCGTTCTAGGCTGCGGGCTTCGAGTATTGGCTTTGTCTTCCAAGCTTTTAATTTACTACCTAAGCTGACGGTTTTAGACAATGTAATCCTGCCCTTGATCTACAGCCGTAATTCAGTGAAGAATAAATCTGTATTAGCTATTAAGGCACTGGAGCGCGTTGGTATGGGACATCGTGCTACACATACGCCGGGTCAATTATCTGGGGGAGAGCGTCAACGTGTGGCAATAGCCCGGTCGCTCATAAATGAGCCCCGCCTAATTTTGGCCGACGAGCCAACTGGTAATTTAGATCGCAAGAATAGGATGTCTATTATGGACCTCTTTATTTCACTCATGGACGAGGGTATCACACTTGTGCTAGTTACGCATGATGATGAAGTAGCAACGTATGCAAAACGACGTATTCTGATGCAAGATGGGATAGTTATAGAGGACTCTTCTAAATGAATTCTATTGGCGATATTTATACAGGAGCGAGCAATGGATTACGCGAGGTTTGGTCGAACAAGATTCGATCACTTTTATCTATGAGTGGCATCATTCTCGGTGTTGCTGCACTAGTGGTCATGGTAGGTATCGTACAAGGAATGCTCGATAATATGCGTGCTTCTTTTGAGCGTAGCGGTGGTGTACTTAAGTTGGAGGTGCATCCGAGTGAGGCTCCAGAATCACAACAACACATAGCAGGTATTTCTCCGGGTATGACTTGGCGAGATATTGGCGCTATCAGAAAGGCGATTCCACTAGCTGATTTTGTATCCCCTGTTGTGGATATGAGATGGGAGCGGTTTATTGCTAATGGTCGACGCGAGGGTGGTCTCCTTCAAGGTGTGACACCAGACTATGCCAACATTAAGAAAAATGAGCTTATTAATGGACGCTTCATTTCAGATTATGATATTGAAGTTAAGAGCCCTGTTATAGTTGTTGGGCCGCATATAGTCAGAGAACTTTTTACGGGAGAGCCTGACATTATTGGTAAGCAAGTTCGGGTTAAGGGTCAGGTTTATACTATTATAGGGCAGATTAAAGCAGTAGTACGCGCGCAGCCGGGACTTAGGAATAAGTTTAATTATGAAGAGCGCTTTAATTACATTCCAGCGACCACAGCTATGTCACGTTATAAAGGAAACGATGAAATAAACCACATCGAAATTCTCGCATCTAATAGGCAAACAATGCCTGACTTAATCGAACAGATCGAAAATACGTTGATACAAACTCACCGAGGAATCTTAGACTTCGAGGTGCGTACCCAGGAAGAACAAATGGCGGAACTGGAGAAACTAGAAAAATCTTTCACGTATTCACTCGGTGGTATTGCTGGAATCTCACTTCTAATTGGTGGTATTGGAATTATGAATGTCATGCTTGCCTCTGTTAGTGAGCGAATACGTGAGATTGGCGTACGAAAAGCGATTGGGGCGCGTAGTTACGATATCTTTATTCAGTTTCTTGCAGAGGCTGTAGTAATCAGCTTACTTGGAGGTTTATTAGGATTATTCCTTAGCGTCGCTTTGTTATCGGTGGCGCGCGATTTGATACCAGCGGGAGAGAATATAAGTCTCATTCCAATTAGTGTGATGATATATGGGTTCCTCTTTAGTAGTTTGATTGGCTTAGCCTCTGGAGTTTACCCCGCATTGCGCGCCTCACGCCTAGATCCTATCGATGCATTGCGATATGATTAGCTTTAAATACATTACTCGTTCTATTAGGACTAAAACGCAGAATTAGATCAGCGCACACCCACGCAGACACACTCTACTTCGCAATCTGAAATTGAATTAATAACACTTTGCGCAAAAGCAAGAGAGTCATTTATGGATGTAGCCACCTTTACTTGTATAGCTTTATTTATTGGCACGTCTCTGCTGGTCGAAAAATTACGTTGATTGAGCGCGACGATTACGCTTGGAACACTTGGATTAAAAGCGGCACATTCGGCGATACTTCCGACAAAGATGCGTCCATCGGTGCACTGAATGAAAAAGCCTTCAGGCGAGTGGCTATACGGCGTATAACTGCGCTCAGCAGCATCAACTGCGCACTTTGTTGAGGCGTTTAATTGCGCTCGTTCTATCTCTAATTTGGTGTTGCGAGTATCTAGTAGGCCAAGTCCCTTAGTGGGGGCTTCGCCGAAAGCGTTCGGTAAGAGTGTTTCAAGGCTATACGCATGGCCATGAACAAATATTTTTAAGCGATTAATATTTGATAGCTCTCTTAAAAATTGGCGGCAGTGTCCACAGGGTAATTCCGACACATACAAAGCAACTATCTTATTTTCTTGATGCATCCGTGCATTTAAAAGGGCCGATTGTTCCGCATGTATTGTTGCGTGTAGCGGTACCCCAAGAAATTCGATGTTGGCACCTAAATAAAGATTACCTGATTGGCCTACTGCTACTGCACCTACTGCGAAGCCTGATATCGGGTGAATAGAAAAAGCTTTTGCTAACGGTAGAAGTTGTTCGGCGCATTCAAGATTAGAGTCTATAATTCTACCGCTAAATGAGAGGTCCTTGATAGATTCTTTTAGGAGCTGCGCAATTGCCGGGTCAACCTTATTAAGAGCATTGGAAATCTGTGAATTACTTAATGTCACAATTTTACTTTCTATAGATTTTATAAAATGGTGATAGTATTAAGCTAGTTTCTATCAGACCACTTAGTGTTGAGTGATCTCATTAATAACTTGTTTTTTCGAGCCTTGTAGTGCCGCAGTCTGCACTTGAACCAGTAGCGCCTTGGCCTCATCCGTACGACCTAGCTTCCCTAAAGCACGAGCGGAGTGTAGGTCTAGAATTTCTTTTTGTAGCAGAGTCGTTGTACTCTGGCGTAGCCTATTCCAATGAATAAGGGCACTCTTCCAGTCAGGACTGGCTAAATCGTAGTAAGATTCGCCTAGGCGCATTTGATAGTCAAAGTTATCTGGCTCTAGTTCTACTGCTTTCCTAAATGCCTTGAGCATCTCTCGCTCCAAAGCATCGCGAGTAAAGATACCGCTTTTGATGAATTCTCTTCTGAATTCATGGATTAGTTGCCCAAGTGAGAAGTGATAAATGGGGATACTTGGCTCTAGATCAACTGCTTGTAGGTAAAAGCTAAGAGCAGCCTTGCCTTTACCTTCCTCGGCTAAATGGTTTCCGATCTGTTGCTTAACAACTGCTATTTGGGGGTCGAGTTCATCTGCCTTCAAAAATGCGTTGAAAGCTTGTTCATTTTCGCTGACACGGCGTAGCAGTTTACCATACAAAATGTAGGCGCTCACATCACTCGGCTGGTCTAATAGGTAGGTTCTGTAGGACTGGAGGAGTTCATTGATGCGCCGATCAAGATCGTCGTTACTATAGAATGCCGGATCTTCAGCTATCTTTTTATATATACCCGCTTCTTTGTCTGCAATCGACAACAAACGTTGGCTAGCTAAGTCCGATCCTGTGCTTATATTAGATATACTTATCAGTAAGAGATGTAAAACGAATATATGGTGAGTCGGGTGCATTAAAAATGGATCATTTTAGACAATACTATCGGCTAAGCCAAACAGAAAAAGCCTGTATTCATTTCTGTTAAGATTTTTCTTATTTCTTGGATACCTGTGAATTTTTTGAATAAAATACATATACGGTTCGTAGCTCCTTAGTTGCCATCGCTTAATTTTCATAGAGGAATTAATTATAATGTGGTTTTCATAAAATAAGCGAAAATAAAGAAGACTTATTTAATCTATAAAATTAACGTTCATGATAGATGCCGATTTAAATACTTTATTTCACGGGAGACTATGTGTAAATAAATGTAGAATTTAATAAATATTAAGGTATGAACTCTTTTTTATTTAGGTTATTGATACTGCCTTATATTGCTTATGATACTTGCTGTTGAAAGTTCCTGCGACGAATCGGCAATAGCGCTTTTCGACCCGGCCACTGGCGTGGTAGACGAGTGGGTACACAGCCAGATCGATTTACATAGAGAATATGGTGGAGTTGTTCCCGATTTGGCCAGTCGGGAGCATCTAAAGAATTTTATCCCATTACTTGAAGCGGCTGATCTAAATAATGGACTTAGTTCCATCTCTAAAATCGCGGTCACGCGTGGCCCCGGCTTAGCCGGTTGCCTTGCGCTGGGCATTGCTTTTGCCCGTAGTCTTGGAGTGGCTTGGGGTTTACCAGTAGTTGGTGTCAATCACCTCCGTGGACACGCTTTTTCGCCTTTTATAGATCTACATAAAAGGTCGCCCGATCAATTTCACGACGCATTCGGGGCTCTACTCCCTCATTTGGGTTTAGTCGTCTCAGGGGGAAACACTATTTTATTTGAAATAAACACAGACAAAAGGCTTAAGATCCTAGCCGAGACGGTTGATGATGCAGCAGGTGAGGCCCTGGACAAAGGAGCAAAACTACTTGGACTAGCTTATCCTGGGGGGCCAGAAGTTGAGCGCTTAGCGGCCATGGGGGACGACAAAGTTTTCGAATTTCCTAAAGCTATTGCACCTCGAAATGAGCGCCGTTTCAGCTTTTCCGGACTTAAGACCAGCCTCCGTTACCGCCTCGAAAAAATGGGTGATGTAGATTTACAATCTATTATGCCTGATTTATGCGCTGGCTATCAGCGAGCGGTGATTGAGCAGTTAGTAGGCAAGACAAAGCACCTAATTCAGGCTAGTGAATACTGCAGCCTCGGGATTTCCGGAGGTGTGTCTAATAACAAGGTCTTACGGGCGAGTATGGGGCGCCTTGCGCAAGCCCACCGTATGCCTTTGCTGGCTGTGCAGTCTCAACACACTGGTGATAATGCCGCGATGATCGCATTTGCTGCATTTTTCGATACCAGCGCTCTTGCACTTGACGAATTTAATATCGATCCATCTCTTACTCTGGCACCACATTAAGGTTAGCTAGTTTCTTTCGCCTCTTTTAAAAGGTGTGATTGCAAGGTGATAGGAGTATGTCTTGTGTAAATCGCATGTCAGTTTGCTATGCTATTTTCGGATCGGGTATTAGTGCCCAAGGTGCACGGCGCCTTGCTCTGAGCAATGGATCTAAAGTAGTCTTATTTGATGAATCAGGAAAAGGAGATCGAATGGATTTCCGGTCAGAGGATTTGCCTAAGTTTGATGGCTTTATCTTTAGCCCAGGTTTTGCCGCGGATCATCCCTGGCGTGTCCTGGTAGAAGCATCAGGATTACCTTGTCTAAGTGAGCTCGCTTTTGCGGCGAGATATTGGAAGGGTCGGATCATTGGCGTAACCGGTACCAATGGTAAAAGTACTGTCACTGCACTACTCGAAAGAGCTTTAAAAATTTCTAAATTAACAAGTTTGGCGGCAGGAAATATCGGGCACTCCTTCTCAGAGGTGGTACTTTCTGATTCGAATATTTTGGAGGCTTATGTGGTACTTGAAATCAGCTCCTTTCAGGCCGAGTTGGTCGATGGCTTGGTTTTGGACGCTTTAATTTGGACTAATTTATCAGAAGATCACTTAGATCGATACGCAACGATCGGTGACTACTACAATGCCAAGGCTCAATTATTGCAGTGCCTGAAAACAATGCAGTCATGCGTCATTGGTCCACAGGTCGCTTCTTGGATAAGAAATATGGATGAAGAATTTATTCCCTGTATTCTGGAAGAGAAGAGCATACCTCCTGCTTATGAATTGTGCCAGAACTCTGTCTTTCGGCGTTCTCCATATTCGGAAAACTTTTTGTTAGTAACAAAACTATGGTCCTTAATGAATCAATCGCCTCCTTCGCTGGTAGAGGCAGCAAATAGTTTCTCTCTTGCCCCTCACCGGCTTAACAAAGTGGCTGAGTTTGGAGGGGCACACTTCTGGGATGATTCAAAAGCGACTAATTTCCATGCTACACTTGCTGCTTTGCAGTCTTTCGATGATCCCATTGTTTGGATTGGAGGGGGGCAACCGAAAGGGGGCGATATCCAGGCTTTCATAAAAAAGGCTAGTGAACATGCGGATGTTGTAGTCCTTTATGGTGAGATCGCAGATTATATGGTTCAATTCTTTGATGATTCCCGCCCTATGGTTTATTTTTACCAAAGATTTGAGGAAGCCGTTCACGCCGCGGCTAAAATTGGAGTATCCATCCCCGGTGCGAATGTATTGCTTAGCCCTGGGTTTTCCAGTTTTGATCAATTTAAATCTTATGAAGAGCGTGGAAAATGTTTCACTCGCATAGTTTTAAGTTTGAAGAGTACTCAATAGCTTAGATAAAGTATTCATAAATAACATTAACCCTATAGTAATTATGAAAGTATCAAAAATTTTTGGCTGCATCCTTAGTCTTCATCTCAGTGTAATTATCATCCTATTAATTCAGCCAGGTTGCCGCAGTATACAGGCACCCACCCAAACATTTCCTCAGGCCAGTGCTATTAAAAGCTCTGATGATCTTGTCTCGGGAGACCTAATCGCTAACACGGGTATTCGTGCTGGTGATGGCCTTGACGCGGCTTTTAATGCTGGAATCGAATCTACTGACTCTGATTCCAGCGGTTTGAACGAAAAGGCTTTTGGAGTCGACGAAGTCGCTCCATTAGAGCCAATCGCTTCAGGAGGCCTAACAGTTGAGGTTGTTGGGGCTTCCTTTGAATATTATACAGTTATTAAAGGCGACAGTCTATGGTCGATAGCTAAACGCTATAATGTTTCGCTAGACGAACTCTATGCCGCTAATGATTTAAATATGAATTCTCTTCTTAAAATAGGGCAAGAGATTCAAGTACCTGTCGACGGCGCTACCGCGGACGTACTAAGTGTAAGCCCTGATAGTTACCAACCAACATCTCTGAATCAAGGGACCAGTAGATATACGGTACAAAGAGGCGACACGCTCTCCAGTATTGCTAAGAAATATGATAGCTCAGTTCGTGAAATTAAGGCTGTAAATGGTAAGGTATCCGATTTAATTCGAGTAGGAGAGACGTTAACTGTTCCAGAGGTTGGCAACGAGGCTACTTCCGCTACGTCTGCTTACATCGGTAGTGCGTCTGTTGAACCCATAATTACCAATAATGTTTCATCTAGTTCCGGTGTGCAAACCCACACAGTTGTGGCTGGCGATTTTCCCTCAACAATTGCACGCCAATACGGCATGACTGTGGAGGAACTCCTCGAAATCAACGGCGTGACGGATCCCCGTAAACTTCAGATTGGGAAAGTTCTTCAAGTTGGAGGTACTAATTCCCCTGATATAGTCTCTGTCTCGGAGGCTATCACAGTCCCAGTGCCTGAAACACCTGTAATGAAAGCCTTGCCAGCGCAAGAGAGTGGGCCTGTCGAGATAGAGATCCTACAAAGTAACCCACAGATAGAAGGTGGAGTGACCGAAATTGAGGTAAATAATAGTCTCGAAGGGGCTATCGAGGTACCTGTCGTACGAGTTGCTCAGTAATATCAGCCGAACTTCATAAAAAGCTAATATTCGATTACAGCTATAATGTCTTCAAATTTAAATTGGCGCATCCCGCCGATTGGTTTGTTTATTGTCAGCATAGTCGTGGCTTTGACTTTTCTTGGTTTAGTAGTGCTCTTCAGTGCTTCTCAAGCGATGTACGATGGAGATTCTACTGTACTCCTGCGTAAACAGCTCATTTGGCTTTTTCTGGCTACTTTGGCCGGTGGACTAGCCTTGCTAGTGGATTTAGAAGCCCTCCGTAAATATGTTTATTGGCTGGGGCTAGCCTCTATTCTTCTTCTTTTACTAGTTCTTATTCCAGGTATCGGTGTTGAGGTTAATGGCGCTAGGCGTTGGATGGATTTTGGTTTTATGCGTTTGCAGGTCTCTGAGGTCGGTAAGCTAGGTCTTCTTTTCGCTCTGGCGCATTATTTGGCTTCTCACCGTCGTGACCTCGACCAACCAATAAAAGGCTTCCTACTCCCATGTGGGTTGCTAGCGATTTTCTGTTTACTTATTATCTTAGAACCAGATTACGGCACCGCCTTTCTTTGTGGTGCTGTGGGAGGCTGCATGTTGTTCCTCGCTGGATTACGACTTAAGTTCTTAATCCCTACAGCTGCGAGCGCGCTGAGCCTATTCTCCATAGCGGTCTATCACGACCCCATTCGTTTGAAACGTATCACTTCGTTTCTCGACGTTGAGGGTAACCGTACAGACAGTGCCTACCAATTATGGCAGGGTATTCTTGCCTTTGGTGCTGGCGGATTAGAAGGAGTTGGCCTTGGCGAAGGACGCCAGCAAATGTCCTTTCTCCCAGAAGCGCACACAGACTTTATTTTTGCTATTGTAGGCGAGGAGCTAGGTTTCATCTTTACCGCAGGAGTCGTAGTACTCTTTATGACGCTCTTCTTTATCGGCTTTTTGCAGCTTAAGCGTGCGCCGAACCTGTATCAATACCTTCTTGTTATGGGGGCTCTTCTGTTCATTACCTTACAGGCGCTCATTAATATAGGAGTTGTTACTGGCTGTTTGCCGACCAAAGGTATGTCGCTTCCATTTATATCCTATGGCGGATCCAATCTTGTTTTCATGTTCACACTTACTGGTATTATACTCAATGGCTTTCGTTCGTGGGAGTTACCTGTGCTTAGGAGTCAGCGTCTGCTATGAGAAAAATTATCATAGCCTGCGGCGGTACTGGCGGGCATCTCGCCCCGGGTATTGCAGTTGCTGAAGCGTTGAATGAGCGTGGTAACAAAAGCCTACTCTTAATCAGCCAGAAGCAGGTTGATTCAGCGCTAATAAAAAAATACGAGGAACTCGATTTTTTGAAAATGCCAGGTCGTGCCTTCGCAGGGGGAATTGTCCAGCGCTTCACTTTTCTTTTCGACTTACTGTCTGCTTTTATGGTCTCACGGCGAGTCTTACGCAAGGAAACGCCTGATTTGGTTTTACTTTTTGGAGGCTTCCTTTCGCTAGGCTTGGGCTTGGCAGCCAAGACTAAAGGAGTACCTGTTGTACTACACGAGGCGAATTGCCATCCTGGACGTGCTGTGCGCTTGATTAAGTATCTCTGTGAGCGCATTTACTTGCCGCCAGCTGTTACTTTGAGTGGTGTACCGGACGAACGTATACGCCATTATGGATATCCCTTACGCAGGGAAATCAAACACTCAGTTAAAGCGCATGCCCAGAGTCGCCTAAAAATTAAAGTTCCAAATAAGCTACTCGTGGTTATCGGGGGCAGTCAGGGTGCTTGTGTGCTTAACGATTGGGTTAAGGATAACTTTAGGTTCCTAGCGAAGGAGGGTATCTCTGTTTATTGCGTTACAGGACTAGGCAACAGATCATCCATGACATTATATGAGGCGGATAAAAAGGGTACTGATATGACTGCAACTTTAGTGCCTTTTTCCGATCAAATGAGTGATGTAATTTGCGCCGCTGACTTGATTGTATCACGGGCGGGTGCTGGCTCGATAGCTGAGATTATACGTTGTAGGGTGCCCGCAATTTTAATTCCGTATCCTTATGCATGTGATGATCATCAACAAGCGAATGCGATCGCTCACGAGCAGGCTGATGCTGGGATTATTTTAGCTCAAGAACAGCTCGAAGAATTGACTGCAGAGGTGATTAATCTTATATTTGACGATAGTCAGATTGCTAATTTTAAAACTAGCTTAGAACGATTAGATTGCTCTAATTCAAGCGAGCTCATTACTTCCGATTTACTCCGTCTTTGTGAAGGAGGTAAATCATGAATAGTACGGAGCAAAACTTTTTATTTGTAGGTGTTGGTGGTATGGGGATGGCTCCCCTGGCTTGTTGGATGTCACAAGCTGGTCACTGCGTAATCGGATGTGATGCACATCTGCAAGAGAGTGTGCGTTTATTGCTCACACACTCAGGTGTAGAACTTAAAGACTTTATCCTGCCCGAGCAGGTGATTGATTTTTCCACTGTTGTCTACTCAAGCGCAGTGTCTCAGACGCATCCTCTACTTGTCTGCGCTCGTAAAGCAGGCCTGCGCTGCCTCAAGCGTGGCGAGATGCTAAATGAAATCACTCGTGATAAAAAGCTCATAGCGGTAGTAGGTAGTCACGGTAAGACGACCACGTGTGGAATGATCGCGCACGGGAGTCTCAATTCTGGAATAGAAATTGATTACATCATAGGTGGTCTTTTCGCAGACCCATCCATACCGCCTGCCCGCTGCTGCGGGAGCGATTGGATCGTAGCCGAGGTGGACGAGAGTGATGGAACAATCGACTTATTTTCGCCAGAAGTCACTCTTGTGCTCAATATAGATTGGGATCACGCTGATTATTACGACGACGCCAATAAACTTAATCTCGCCTTTACTCATCTCCTTGAGCGAACCAGGCAAACAATTCTCGCACCTAGTAAGCTACATTTTGAGCCATTAGAAGGTGCCGTTATAAAGCATTTTGATGGTAGTATCGACCAATTGGGTGTACAACTAAATGGAGCTGGAAGATTTAACCGTGTGAACGCCGATGCAGCCGCAGCAGTTCTTGCTCTTTTTAATTCTTCTCTAAAGAAAGACAACCTAACGTCTTTTCCAGGCATGCTGCGTAGACAAAGCACGCTTTATAGCGATGCTAATTTAACATTGGTTGAAGACTATGCTCATCATCCCACAGAAATCGACGCGTTGATCGAATGTCTCAAAAAAAGTGAACCAGAGAAGGAACTTATTATCGTTTTTCAGCCTCATCGATATTCTCGAACACGTCAGTTCAAAAATACTTTTGTTAATTCACTGCAAGCCGCAGATCGCGTTTTTCTTTTACCTGTCTACGCCGCACACGAGATCCCTATCGATGGGGGTGATACTTCAGCTCTACGGCAGGCTTTTTCCAGCCAGATTCCTGTCGAGTTAGAGATGTCTTTCTCAGGTATGCAGGTTTTGGCCGGTGCGTTATGTGGATCACTAGCTCAGATAGCATTCGTTGGTGCAGGCGACATTGGGGAATTTGCCGCTGCCTTCGTTAGCTGGTTACGACCCGATTTTTCTAGGAAGCGGACATTAGATGCTGCCTTGATTGAATACCTAAAATCTCGAGTATCTCCGGGCTGTCGTTTAAAGTTACAAGAACCACTTGCGAAAAAGACTACAATCCGAATCGGTGGCAATGCTCGTTTCTTTTCAGAACCTGCGAACTTAAGTGACTTACATGTTTTGCTTAAAGCATCAAAAATCTTTGGTGTTCCTACTTTTTGCTTAGGGCAGGGCTCTAATATTTTGGTACCTGATCACGGGTTTGACGGGCTGATCATTCGCTTCTCTGCTACGGGTTGGCGCCGTATCGAAGCTTTGGGAGGAGGACGTATCTGGGCGGCAGCGGGTGGACGGCTTAAACAAATTTGTGGTTTTGCCGCTAAACACCAGCTCAGCGGATTTGAGTTTCTGGAGGGCATTCCAGGTGCGATCGGCGGAGCATTGCGGATGAATGCGGGAGCTATGGGTAGTTGGATCTTTGATCTCGTAGAAAGGGTACAATTCATCGATGAGTTTGGTCACTACCAAGATTTACCAAAGTCTGCTTTTCATTTCGGATACCGGAAGGTCGAAGAGATTAGCCGTGGTATTGCACTTGGAGCAATTCTTTCCAGTGCAGAAGTAAGCACACAATCATCAATTAGAGGGCGCATTGATAGCTACTCTACGACTCGTAAAGAAAGTCAGCCTCACATTGCTAGCGCAGGTTGTATATTTAAAAATCCAGAGGGTAACTATGCAGGTAAGCTAATCGACGAATTAGGAATTAAAGGTATGAGTGTGGGGGCAGCAGAAGTCTCCGACATACATGGTAATTTTATCGTAAACAACGGAGGTGCGAAATCTGCTGACGTAGTTGAGTTAATACGTCGAATACGAGCTAAGGTCGAAGCAGAAACTGGCTATGTCTTAGAGCCCGAGGTTTTGCTAGTTGGTCAATCGTGGGAGGATGCTTTAGATAAATGAGCAATCCTAAAATAGTGATTCTATACGGCGGTGTAAGTTCTGAACGTGAGGTCTCTTTGCAATCTGGTAAAGCTGTGGCAGAGGCATTAGCTACACATTTCCAAGTAGAGTTGATAGAGCTTAATTCAGAGGCTTTACCTCAATCTATTCGAGCCGATCAATCGATTGTTTTTCCAGCCCTTCATGGTAGCTTTGGAGAGGACGGGCGACTCCAGGCACTACTCGATGATCAGAGTATTCATTATTGTGGAAGTGATGCTTTATCCAGCCGTATTTGTATGGACAAAGCGGCGAGTAAGGAAATCGCACGTGAGTTAAAAATAACTACTCCAAATTCGATAACTTTTGATGGATCCAATGTACCACTAGCCGATGAAGTTATTACAAAACTGGGTTGCTCCTTAGTCGTAAAACCAGCACAAGAGGGTAGCAGTATCGGCTTACATCTTACGGAACATCGGTCTGCCCTTGGGCTAGCCCTTTCTACCATTCGCTCTAATAAATGGCTCATTGAGCAACGAATCCGTGGACGTGAGTTAACCGTAGGTATACTTAATGGGGTTGCCATGGGAATTGTTGAAATCTACAGTCAGAGCGGCATTTATGACTACGATACAAAGTACTCCCCCGGCACGGCTGAGTATCTTTTCCCTGCGCAACTAGATTCTGGTTTATCAAGGAAGATCAAAGAGCAAGCGGAGCAGATATTTGATGCCTGCGGCTGTCGCGACTTTGGGCGCGTAGATTTTCTCCTAGATAACTCGACGCCTTACTTTTTAGAGATCAATACGTTGCCAGGTATGACAACAACCAGTCTCTTGCCTAAAAGTGCTCTGTGCCAAGAATATGATTTCGAACAATTAGCCATTGAGCTTGTAGCACCTGCAGTTGCTCGATTTAAATCGGCAAGTATTAAATGATCGGAGGTGGCAAACAAAAGGGCAGCACATCTGCCGGTAGCAAGAATAGTTGGCGTACTTTATCAGGAAGTACGCCCATTAAACCGCTAGCTGGAGGCAAACGTAGGAGCCCAGAAATATTTAGATTTTTAGCTTTGATTTTTATGCCTATTCTTTTTTTAGGCGGTATAGTTCTATCAGTCATTTACTTTAAAAATACTGAAAAATCTTTTAAAATTACCACTCCATCCAAGCTAGTTGAGAAAATTATTTTCGATACAGACGGTGTACTGCCGAGTTCTTGGCTAAGCACGGTAATCGAATTACGACGCGATACGAATATGATGGAGGCAGATATTCATGCTATGAAGCAGCAACTCGAAGCACATAGGCAGGTGAAGTCTGCCTCGGTTGAGCGCCAGTTCCCAAATATATTAAAAATTAATATTAAGGAGTATGAGCCAGTTATGAGGATGCGTGTCGCGGCATCTAATGATCAAATAGAGCTGCGCATAGTGTCACGTTCAGGTACTATCTACCAGGGTGAAGGTTACACAGAGGTGATTTTAAACGAGTTGCCCTATCTCCAGCCATATCAGCACCCTGAGGGTGGGTTAAATTCACTTCATGGAATCGATCAGGTGGCAGAATTACTTGATTTGACCCGTCGTACACAGCCAAATTTTTACAAGTCTTTGAAGGTAGTTTCACTGGAAGATTATTCTGGATATCCTGATATGCTAGGCGATGTCATTGAGTTTCGTACGACGATCGTACCTCGCGTTATTTTCGGATTGAATATTGATTTTGCGCAACAACTAGATCGACTCGGACTAATTTTCCAATATTTGAAAAGTCGCGACAACCCCGCTCTCAAGCGCATTGATCTCTCTGTTCCAGGGTCAGCTGCAGTCCAATTTGAGAAAGGGCTTATAAGAACACATTAAATAGGCGTAGCCTTTTAATTATTTCTTATTGAGAAAATCACGGCTCGCACGTTTGATTTTTTTGATTTTTGCCTCGTTTTTCTTGAGGTCACGTTTGTCCATACGATCAATAAAGAGCTTCCCATTTAAGTGATCGACTTCGTGCAGGACACAGCGACCGAGGAGTCCGTCGGCTTCCAGTACATGCGGGGTTGCCTCGGTATCTTGGAATTCGCAACGTACGCATACTGGACGAGCTACCTTTCCGTTGACTGCGGGGAAGGAGAGGCACCCTTCTTCGTACACATCCTCTGTCTTATCGATAATACTTACCTTTGGGTTAAGGAGTGCCATTGGCATAATAAGTTCTAGTGGCGGCTGCTTTGCGTCGTACTTGTAATAAAATGGCACACTAGCACCTACTGGAGGACGAACGTCGATTACACAGATTTGAAGGTTCTTGCCAACTTGTTGAGCAGCTAATCCGATGCCCTCTTGATGATACATGGTATCAACCATGTCATCGGCGAGTTGGGCTAGTTCCTCATTAAAGTCAGTTATTGGATTGCCGACTTTTCGCAGGATGGGTTCGCCGTATTGAGTGACACGTAATATCATTAAAGACTAAGTTTCCATTTTTGACATAAAGACGCAAGTTAATGACGCGATTAGTTATCTTTTATCAAGATTAGTTGCTAAAGTATGATTTAAAGAGTAAAAATGGTGTATTTCTGGCAGTTCCTAGCTTGACAGATAAAGAGGCGTAGGTTTTCCTCTGCGGCTTGCCTAAAATAGTGGTATATAGTTATGAATCCAACCTACAGACCTTCTAAACTCCGCCGCGCGCGCAAATTCGGCTTCCGTGCACGAAATGCAACTCCTTCAGGCCGTAAGGTACTAGCCGCTCGTCGTGCCAAGGGTCGCCATCGCCTCGCAGCCTAGTTGGCATAAGTCGTTTGCGAGTACCATTATTGGGGACATGGGCATCCCGGTTTCATCACGTCTGCGTAAGCCTCGCGATTTCCAAGATACGCGCAGAGAGGGTCAACGCATTGATTGCGGACCTTTTATAGTGCAATGTTGCACTAGTTTTAAGCCTGGTCCATCTCGATTGGGATTAATTACAAGTCGCAGAGTTGGAAAAGCGGTGAAGCGCAATTACGGTAGGCGAATATTTCGCGAACTCTTCCGCCAGTATTCTAGCGATTTGCCACAAGGTAGCGATTTAGTCGTCGTGTTACGCAGCAGTTTCGATCGCTACAAGTATGCTGATCTAGAGTTGCGCTTGCTTCGTGCTTTTCGAACGATATACAAATTTAAGAACTGTAGCGCAGTAGAATTACCTAATTAATGGCAGCTTATTTACATATGATCTTTAGAATTTTTAAAGCTTCTACACTTTCGCTTTCTCGTGCGGCAGCGCTCATGGTTCGCCTCTACCAGTTATTCATCTCACCTCTTAAACTATTTTTTTTTGGTACCTCTGGGGCTTGTCGCTTCGAACCTACCTGCTCGTGTTACACGCATGAGGCACTTATAAGACATGGGTTTTTCCATGGTTCTTGGTTGGGGTTGCGACGGATTTTACGTTGTCACCCATGGCATCGAGGTGGGTTTGATCCTGTCCCGAATATTAAAAGTGAACATCAGCATAGTATTTCACCTCCTTACAAAAAGCACATAGATGGATAAAAAAAATACAATATTAGGCCTTACTTGTATTATAGCCGCTATCGGCTACATGTTTTGGCAGGCACAGTTAATAGAAAAGCAGCGCCTTGAGCAGCTTGAGTTCGTGGAGAACTTAGAAGCTCCTGTTGTGCAATCTACTTCATCGGTAGATTCGATAGGGGCATCGGATGCGTACAGCACTTCTCCAGTTGATATCAGTTCAGGTTCAGTTGAGGAATTATTTAAAGACACTAATGCGGCTCAGTTTTCTGGTCAAAAGGCCAAAGTGCTTACGGAAAAGACAGTGTCGCTTGCCAATGAATACATTGAAGCAACTTTTACTACCAGAGGCGGAGCCATACGTGAGGTTAACTTTCTGCAGACAAAGCGAGGGGGGCGTGACGAATACGTATTTAATCAAAATGGGCTGTTGCCAGCTATGAGCTTGAGTTACAGTTCTCCCGGCGGACAGATGCGTGAATTCGCGCTTGATTATCGCATCGAAAAACAAACTGCAGACTCGGTTACTTTCTTACTTGAAACGGCTGATGGAATGCTAATCCGCCG
>CABXXS010000008.1 GCA_902516225.1 Puniceicoccaceae bacterium
GAAACGCCGCCCTCAGGATGGTCGGATAGCCTTCGGTTCAGGCGACTCCGAGTTAGATATTCGAATTTCAACTTTTCCTACTATGTACGGGGAAAGCGTTAGTCTATCAATCAAATGTACCAAGCGAAAATGTTTAATAAGGGCAAAGCTGCTCATAGAAAGATCAATTATCTATTTTTAATAAGTCTCGAACCCAGCGCCTGTGGGGACCAGATAGGGTAATCCTCTCCAGGCGCCCGAGTGGGACCCATTCTAGTAAACCGTCGTTTTTACCCTTGGTATTACATTTGTAAATGTGCTCTTTAATTCTGCGATGCGTGATCGAGCGCGATTGACTCGATAATAGACGCTTATTGGAATTAGCCCCAGATATCATTTTCAGCTCGGGTAGCTCGTATTGACCAGCTAGCTGGGCAGAGCTTTCGGATATATGGTGCAGTAGTAGACGGTTTCCTTGACGGACCCATGCGCGATCGATTTCTACTTTGATTATCGTTTTAGACTCTATCTTTGGGCGCTCTTTTTGAGTGCCACGCTCTTTAGCGACGCAGAATTTAGCCACTGGGCATATAGCGCAAAGCGGCTTATTTTTTAAGCATACGGTTGCCCCTAGCTCCATCATTGCTTGGTTGTGCACGCCAGGGTTTTTGCCGTCGAGTATATCGTCAGCTGTAGTAGTAAAAGCTTTGACCGCCGCGCCATTATTTTTAAATTTACGGGCATCATCTTTTAGGCGAGCTAAGACGCGCACTACATTGCCATCGACGACTGCATTAGCTTGCCCAAGTGCGATCGAACTTATTGCAGCCGATGTATATGGCCCAATGCCGGGTAGTTGCTGCCATTCTTCTCGGCTTTGGGGCTTACTTTCTAGGCCGACGTAGATCTTTGCTAATTTATGCAAATTTCTTGCCCTACTGTAGTAGCCAAGTCCCTCCCAATGTTTGAGGACATCTTCGTCTGCTGCTTTGGCTAAGTTATCAAAATCTGGAAAGCTCTGCATCCATGCATCGAAGTAGGGCAGCATAGTTTTGATTTTGGTCTGCTGAGTCATGAATTCAGAGACCACCGTGCGATAGAGACTGGGCTCTGTCCGCCAGGGCAAGGGACGATGTGCCACAGCATACCAAGCGGATAGGGCTTTGCGGAACTTGCTTGGGTGGCTATCTATATTCATTAGTCTGTTAGCAAATAAATGAAATTTGCCTTCCAGTCTAGAATGTCAAACAAACGCAGTCTCTTAACTCTGCGCTACGCTCGCCCCCTTTGTGTTTCAGTAAACTCGCTAGCTCCGAAGGGCTTCATAGCCCACTAGTTTTCCTGAATCTTCATCCCAAAGACGCAGCTTAATAGATCGCAGGCTGGTCCTAAGTGTCAACTCTGGCACTTGCTGGAAAAATGGCTCCGATTCATGGCAGGCCTTTAAATTGTAGTTTGGAATGCGAGAGCTTAAGTGGTGTATGTGATGGTAACCGATGTTACCGGAAAACCAATTAAGTATGGCGGGAAGACGGTAAAAAGAACTACCCTTCATCGCTGAGTCGGTGTAGTCCCATTCTTCACCCGAGCGCCAGTAGGTATCTTCAAATTGATGCTGTACATAAAATAACCATACGCCCACCGCTCCAGATACACCAGTCATTGTCAGTTGAATGAAGGTAAAATTCCAAAACCCAAAGATACTAATCATGGCTGCAAAATATACGAGTATACATGCATTCATCATGTATACATCGTATCGGTCACGGCGCTTTGCAAATTTATATGCAAATCGCTGATAGACCAAAAAGAGACCTAGGGGAGTTAAAAGAAAAAGTATTACTGGATTACGCGTGAGGCGGTACTGTAAACGTAGCCAGAAACCAGCCGCTTTATATTCTTTTACAGTCATGGTCCAGACATCCCCTACGCCTCTCTCGTCTAAATTTCCTGATGAGCTATGGTGGGCCGCATGCTGCCAGCGCCAGTGCCGGAATGGAGTCAGGGTCATTAGGCCGGCGATGAAGCCGATTGTTTGATTGGCAGTCTTAGATTTAAAGAAAGAGCCATGTCCGCAGTCGTGAAAAATAATAAAAACGCGCACTAAAAAGAGTCCCGCAAGAGCGGCTAAGCCTATAGTAAGTGGCATAGACTTCTCTACAGTAAAATACGAAAGTATCCAGATCGCTATAAAAGGGCCCATCGAATTAATAATTTGCCAGACACTTTTTTTCAGAGAAGGAGTCTGATATTTGGCTACAATCTTCCGCCAACTCGCAGTTTTTTTACGTTTGGAGCTAGCGCTTGGAAGGGGTGTTTCGATTTCACTCATGGGTTTTTTATACACAAATTGCTAATAAAAGCGAGCAAGAAGGATATACTTTCTGATAAGAACTCTCTAACTTATTAATTGAGAGTCATATGAATTTGATTGTAGTAAGTACTAGTATATTATTTCTTTATCATTCCATTATCAGCGTTACTTGCCCCCCGTATAGCCTCTATTAGGTCTTAAAATGCTCTTCCCGACCCTATTTTTTCTTTTGCTCGGCTGTCTTTGTTCCTGGCTCATTATTCAAATGTGCCTAGCTACGAATATTGGGAAAGGTAGTGAGGAATTGCAGCACCATCACAGCCATACCGGAGTTGTTCCTCGCATTGGTGGGCTTGGTATAATCTTAGGCTTTGGCCTAACCTATATTCTTTGTTTTATATTTCTAGATTATGGAAATATTAAATCGCCCATTTACTACGGTATTTTTGCCGGTGCGGTGGCGTCTTTTTTTCTCGGTTTAATCGACGACTTCCGACCGCTCGGCGCTAAGGTTAAGTTGTCTACACAGATAGCGATCGCATTTATGGCTTACTCTTGTGGGCTCTCCGTTGATATGTTCGTCATTCCTTTCACGGAAATTCAGGTTAATTTGGGCATTTTTGGTTCGGTCCTGACAGTATTTTGGATCGTCTCTATGATGAACATTATCAACTTAATAGATGGCTTAGATGGTCTAGCAGGCGGCATCGGACTCATGTTGATGGCTTTGTTGGCTTATCTCGCTATAGAAAGCAATATTGTGATTTCCTACATCCTCGCGCTTGGCATGGTCGGCGCGATTATCGGCTTTTTGTTTCACAATTTTCCTCCAGCTAAGGCTTACTTGGGCGATTCAGGAGCCTATCTGATTGGATTTGTCATCGCCTCGCTCTCGCTTCTTAATTCTGAGAAGGGCGCTGTCCTAGCCGCGCTTATTGCACCCATGCTCGCCTTGGCTTTGCCTATTGCTGACGTAGCGTACGCCATCATCCGCCGCGCGATAAGGGGACTCCCTTTATTTAGACCGGATCAGGAGCACATTCACCATAAATTTCTCCGTGCGGGTCACTCTCGTCAGCGAACAGTCTTATTTTTGTATGCGATCTCACTCCTTGCTCTTGTTGGTGGACTACTTGCATTCGCTTATCAGGGTCGTTATTTGCCCATCTTTATGGGTTTTACCTCTTTTATTGTCCTATTCGTTTTTCGATCACAGAAAATTTCTCTACTCGGCATGCGTAATGAGCTGAATGAAACCTTGCGAGTGCGCCAAGATGCTCGGACAGCGATTTATCTAAGAGATTGGTTTTTGCTCGAGACTGAGCGTGCTGATAGTGGAAGTAATCTTTGGGAGGATTATAGTTTCATCCTCAAAAAGATGGGAATTTGCCAAGCTGAACTTACTATAGGAGGGATCAAACGGACTTTCTCCTTGTCAGATAGTCCGTCCGCTGATCTGGAGCGTATGTGGCATGCGGAGCATTCGATTGGAGAGCAAGCGACCTTACATGTGTGCGCTGATCGGGAAAACTTTAGCGAAAATCACTTTACTTTGATTGCTGATATAGCAGCAGAAGCTTGGTCTAAAGCTGCCCTGCGCTGGAAAGAGATAAATGATTGCTCTTTAGACTTTGAGTCTGAAGCCGGTGAGTCGACGAATTATCAACAACAAAAATCGCGTAGTCTTTACAGACCGACATACTCATAGTAAATACCATGTATGGGCAAAGCGCGTTTATCGCAGAGTTATCCTATTGAATTACGTGAATGGTTCGTCGCAATCAGTGGTGGCTTGACGCTCGCCTTTAGTGCTTGGGCGCTGGGGGGCGTTACTACTTCGACCGTGCATGGTCTTTTATTTGGCGGAATTATCACATTGGTTTTAGCGCTAATACCTTTTCCTAGGCATTTGCGCTCGCCACTAGCCACACTTGAATTCCCATTAAAGTCCTATGTCCGTCTATTAAAATGGCCCCCATTCTACTTTAGTATAGCGTTTTTGGTCTTTCTCTTGATCGGTGCTCTTAATCCTGCTATCGAGCAAGTTCACGGCGAGAATGGATGGTGGGTCGAGACAGTAGAAGCGCCCTATGGGACAGATCTACCTACCTCCGTTCGGTCGGATTATGACCCTATGAATGCTTGGCGCGCTCTTGCTAGCTTGACCGCGGCATTCACTCTAATCTGGGGCATTTGGGCGGGGATCACACGTCGTAAAGCTGTATTGTTTGTCCTTTGGAGTTTCCTGTTGAGTGGTGCTGCCATGAGCTTTGTGGGGATTCTTCAGTATCTTACTGGAGCCGAGGCAGTTCTTTGGACCTTCCCTTCAGGTAACCAGCATTTTTGGGGTAGCTTCTTCTATCGTAATCAGGGGGCAGCTTTCCTCAACCTCGTCCTCGTCGCTGCGGGTGTCTTGTTTTTTTACCATGCTAGAAAGAATAACGAGAGCGGTCGCAGCGGTGGCCCACATTTTCTTTGCTTTCTTCTCTTCGCGATGGCTGTGACCTCGATAGGTCTCGCGCTCTCTCGCGGCGGTATTCTTTTTGCCGCTGCCTTAAGCCTGATTTTTCTATGTCTAGTAGGCATTTACGCGCTCCGAGGTATCGATCAGATTAGTTCGATCTGGGCTATTGTGATACCGTTACCTCTACTCGTAGCCGGAGCTTTTACACTTGTGCAATACGTTGATCTCGATGCCATCGAGAAGCGATTTGGTGATGTTGGGGCTAGTATCGAAAATATCGATAAGGATGGCCGCGTACTTTCTACACAGGCGACTTGGGATATGGCGCAAGATCGCCTTTTACTGGGTTGGGGCGCAGGTTCTTTTAGGTATATATTCCCTATTTACCAGAAAAACTACCCCGAAATATTTTATGGACGTTACCATAAAAAGAAGGGTTGGATCGGGCGTAAGGTGTATCGCTATGCCCATAACGACATAGTTCAGTTCGTAGCCGAGTACGGTCTCATAGGAAGTGGATTAGTGCTTTTGTCGATTGCTTGGATAGTAATATCTGCCTTCCGTCTTCCTGGGTTTTCAGCTTTATTTCTTCTAGTGGGTTTCGCCGCGAGTATGTGTCACGCATTTATCGAATTCATTTTTAGTAGTCCTGCTTACTGGTTGGCTTTCACTGGCCTTATAGCCGCTAGCGCCAAGCTCCTTCAACTTGAAGCAAAGAGACGAATAAGATCATAGGGTAATATTTGTAACTTACATTGTATATTTTTATTACATTTTGTTCAAAAAAACTTGAACAAAATGTAATATTAGGGTTTTATCCAATTCCTATATGGAATCAAAACAATCAATAAAGGACTATAGCACTAGAGAACTGCCTGCTTGGCAGGTCGCTATGATGGATACTTTTGTTCGTGCTACATCTTTGGTCGGACTGCCGCGCTCCATTGGTGAGATCTACGGTTGTCTCTACTGCAACCCGAAGCCACTTAGTTTCGATGAAATTCAGGACCAGCTGGGTATCTCTCGAGGTTCTGTCTCGGGTGGTCTGAAGACACTACGCCAATTAAGAGCGATTAAGCTACACTATGTGCCTGGTTCTCGGAAAGACCACTATTTGCCTGAGCTTTCTATGGAGCGACTAGTACGCGGATTTATTAAAGATCAGTTTACACCACATTTGGAGTCTTCTGCCGATCGCCTTGAATCTATAGAAGTAAGTCTTGCTGATGAGCATGATCTAGCGCTTCGCCAGCATGCTACTGATCGCCTCAAAACTCTGCGCACTTGGCGCCGCCGTGCGGAGAAACTGCTGCCGCTTGTTCTCGCCGTCTTAGGTGGCACTAAGCAACTATTTTCAAGAAAAGATAAATCTCCCACTCAACTAGTCTAAATTTATATGAAAATTCTTCTCACAGGTTGCGCTGGTTTTATCGGTTCACATTCCCTCGATCGACTATTGGCTGATGGTCACCATGTTATCGGGGTCGATAATTTTGATCCCTTTTATAACCGATCGCTAAAAAATGTTAATATTCAGGCGCATGCGGATCATCCAGACTTCGAGCTTCTCGAAGCGGATCTTGCTGATTCTGAGACCTATCAAAAGTTAAATTTTTTAGTGGGTAATGATCCGATCGATGCCATTATTCACTTAGCCGCTAAGGCTGGTGTTCGCCCTTCGATCGAAGATCCAGTGGGCTACCAGCGTGCTAATGTGATCGCCACGCAGAATCTGCTCGAATTTGCTAAGGATAACGAAATCAAGCAATTTGTCTTTGCTTCCTCTTCTTCGGTCTATGGTGTGAACCCAAATGTACCTTGGCGCGAAGACGACCACGTTTTGCAGCCGATCAGCCCATATGCCAGCACTAAAGTAAGCTGCGAATTAATGGGTCACGTTTATAGTAAGCTCTACGGTATCCGCTTTTTAGGCCTACGCTTTTTCACAGTGTATGGGCCACGGCAAAGACCTGATTTAGCGATCAATAAATTCGTTAGATTAATTGAAGCAGGAGAGGCGATCCCTGTCTTTGGTGATGGCTCTACCCGCCGCGACTATACTTTTATTGACGATATTATAGAAGGTATCATTGGCTCCCTTCATTATCAGGATTCTAATTACGAATTGATTAATCTTGGGAACGACCAGACAGTAACGCTGTCTCAGATGATCGAGACAATCGAAGGAGTGATCGGGAAGGAGGCTATTATTGATCGTCAACCCGAGCAGCCTGGCGATGTCCCCCAGACTTGGGCGGATGTAAGTAAGGCGAAGAAGTTACTTAATTACAATCCACAGACAGGCTTCCGAGATGGAATTAAGCATTTTATATCTTCAACACAGATGAGATAAAATGCACCCTCTAAAAATAATACTTTGGAGTCCTAAGGGTTGCGGTAATCATTATTATGGTCCAGGTAAGAACGCCTTTAATCTTTATAGTGAAATCAAAAAAAGTAAGGAATTAGATTTGGTTTTAGTGCATGCATATCCAGGCCACGAAGAATCAACTTTATTTGATGAGGTTTATAAAATTGGTGATTTTAATCAGAATAAAATAATTCCATTTATTAAATATACCTACAATGCCTTCGGTCTCTTATGGAAATATCGCAATCAAGGATTTATCTTTCATGGCCTTGATGTTTATTCTAATATATTCATACCTGCATTAATTGCTAAGGCTCTAGGTTATCCAGTAGCATTAAAGTTAGCCGCTTATCCATCTGGATTTAGTGCTTCTAAAAATAAGCTGCTGCTAATATTTAGAAGAAAAATGATATCTTACATAGATATATTTTTTGCTATAAGCCATGAAATTTATAACGAACTGCTGAGCCTCAAAGTTGAAAGTAAAAAGATTAAATTAGTTTATAATGGGGTTGAAGTTCCTGAATATTTCAAAGGTATCTCAGAGTCACCACCAGTTAATTTTAGAACCATATTATTCACAGGTGCACTAGTAAGAAGAAAAAGACCCCATTTATTAATTGAAGCGATTGGAATCTCAAAGAGTCCTTATTCTTGGAAATTATTATTAGTGGGCCCAATGCAAGACCAATGTTATTTTGATGAGATGAAAGCGTTGGTAGAAAAATATGGATTAAGCGAAAGAGTCCAGTTTCTGGGGTTTAAAAGTGACTTGAGGGACTTTTATCTCTCAGCCGACGTATATGCTTTACCATCCTTAAGTGAGGGAATGCCAAATGGTGTATTGGAGGCTATGTCGTATTCACTGCCTATAATAATATCAAATTTCTCGAGTGCCAATATTCTATGTAATAATGGAAACGGATATATAGCAGATAGTGCAGTAAAAATCAGCAATTGCTTGGATCTATTTTTATCAAATGAAAGTGATTTTCGTAAAAAGGGAAGTAAATCATTGGAGCTCATTGAGCTTAATTTTAAATTAATAAATATCTCAAAATCCTATATCCAAACATTTAATGATTACATTGAGTAAAATCTCTTATTTTATCGCCTGGTTTTTATATCCACTATTCTACTTAATACAGTTATCTGTTAGGGGTTTTCAGGCATTATTTGGTTACTATTTACTTATTACTATAACTAATAAAAAAGCAGGATGTCGTATCCGCGGTTATGGTAGATTTATAAAAAGTGAAAATATTTCATTAGGGAAAGCAGTTCATATTGGCGAAGGTGCTCACTTTGTATCACATGGAGGTATTACCATAGGGCGAAACACTATTATTTCAAGAAATTGCACTATTCGATCAAGAGATCATGCTTATGATGGTGATTTAATTCCTTTTTCTAAATCTTATAATGACAGCCCTGTAGTCGTGGGTAAAGGAGTATGGATTGGTATGAATGTTACGGTAAATCCAGGCGTAAATATTGGAGATTTTTGTATACTGGCTTCAAATGCAGTGGTTACAAGGAATGTTCCAGAAGGAGAAGTTTGGGGAGGTGTTCCAGCGAAGAAAATTGCTTCTAGAGATATTTTAAAATGGAGAACTCTAGCAGCACAAAATAAGTGGCTCGTTGATTCATGAATCTAATAAACGGTATAAGGGAGTTCTTTAAGGCTACTTTGATTATAAAATTATTTTCTTTCGTATCTCAGATATTTCTAGGCATGTATCTATCCAAGGAGGATTTTGGTCTCTATGGGATGGTTCTGTCTTTCACCGTTTTTTCAAATTGCTTCGGACCTGGAATAATTCAAAAGATATTGGTTCAAAAAGGAAATTCCTTTCAAGCATATGAAAAATACACCCCGGTAGCATTTTCATTTTCTTTAATTTCATTCTTTATATTAATTGTAGCGGCTTTAGTAACTTTTTCTTTAGTTGAGAGTAAGAAGGTATTTTTTATTTTAACTTTCATATTAGCGACTAGTGGGGTAATACAGTGTCTAGTTCCAATACAAAAATCTGTACTTCTTTCATCTTCAAGATTTAAGGAAGTAGCTGATACGGAAATATTAATCTCGGGATTAATGCACGGCCTGACTATTCCATTTTGTATTCTTGGTCTTGGCCCATACAGCTTTATAGCGCATAAACCATTTTTACATTTTTTTGAATTTTTAAAGTACAATAATTTCTTAATAAAGTTACAAAAGCCAAAGATCAAATTCCCATCTTTAGCTAGAATTAGAAGTGTTTCGGGATTAAGAATATTTAGGGAGTTTAAGTGGCTCATAGTAGGTGCGCTATTTGTTGCTATAATGGTTAAAGGGGATTATTTCATCTTAGGATTCCTTGTTAATATGGAATTACTGGGGTTGTATTTTTTCTCTTACCAGCTATCATTTTCTCTTGCTAATTTATTCACAGGATCGGTTCTAAACAATGTCTTGCTGCCCGAGTTCAGTAATCAGAAATCTGAAGAAGGGAAAATAGATTATTTATCAAAAGCATTAATAATTTTGATTATGCTATTTTGCCCGATATTTTTCTGCTTAGGATATATTACTCCTGCTGCAATTAAATTTATATGGGGAGATAAATGGATTGAAAGCATCGTAGCTATCAAATTCTTATTTTTTGTAATGCCATTAAGATTTATTCCTTCGTTATTGAGAGTATATTATGAGTGCAAAGGAAGATGGATATTGAGTGCTATGCTTACAGGCACATCTGCCGCTATGGTCCTAATCGCTGCAATTGTAGGAGGAATAATTAATACGATCGAAGGCATCACTCTGAGCGTTGTTGTTTGCTTCTCAATTTTAGGACTAGGATCCACGGCTCTGTCTATTTATGTGATAAAAAGCAGAAAAATTATTCTCAAGATTATTGGCCTATTATTCAGTTCTTATGCATTCCTTTTTGTGCTGACGACTTTTTTTGATAGCAATATACTATTTGCAGTTATCGGATTATTGGGAGCTTTATTGATTAATGCCTGCATCGCTAAAAGAGAGTTAATCTACTTTTACAGCAAAATCTCTTAAAAGCCTTTTATTAAATCTTAGTAATGAGAACATGAAAAAAGTATTACTCCATGGCGCTTATAGGGGAGATAATTTCGGAGATACATTGTTGCTCTTATTAATTATAAAGGCGTTAGAAGAGTCTTGTGTAGAGGTAATACTTTCTAACGTTTGCGAAAAAACTTATGAGTATTGCAGATCATTTAAAAAAGTAAGGAGACTCAAAAATATTTTAGACATACATCAGTCCGATGCCCTTATTTACGGTGGTGGCGGGTATTTCGGGGAACAACCTTTAAACAAAGGTAGGTGGCACTTATCGTTTATAAAGAATCACCTTTTAGTAGGACTTTATTGCCGCATTTTAAATAAGCCGATTGGAATGTTTGGAGTAGAATTTGGGCCTCTTACGAATCCATTTTCTTTATTCTTATCTAAAGTTATTCTTTCTCGATCAACTATAATATGTCCCAGGAATAAGGCTTCGTTTTTGTGGCTGAAAGCTAATTCGATTTCTAATAATGTAATACAGACTGTCGACATGGCGCTAGGAGTTAACAAGTATTTGCCGGCACGAAATCCTGAAAATAGTTCAAAAAAAGAAATTTTACTTCACCCCTCTTTTACGGCAAACGAAACCGATGAAAGTTTAGGATTAATGAACCTCATAAAGGCCATGGACTTAAATAAGCATGGATTTGAGTTATCATTAATTTCTGACCGAGATAATCAGGCAAGTGCTCGGATTTTGGAATCTTGGGGTAACGCATTGGGAGAGAATGTGCAAAAAAAATATATATACAATAATCCCTGGGAGTTGTGTTCAATAATACAAAATGCTAATTGTATTATTACCAATAAGCTACATGCGGCCATTGTTGCTGCTTCCTTCGGAAATAGAGTTATTTCATTAGCCAAACACCCTAAAAATATGCGGTTTTTTCAAGATATCAATAGGGATGATTTATGTATCCTATTAGAGGATATTGATTTAAGTAAGTTATCAAAACTTTTAAATTCTTTAGAAAATGATACGCTTGAATCGATTACTCTGTCTGAAGATATTATTGAGTGTATTAAATTAAATAATCATCTTTTAGAAGATTTCGTACTTAAACTATAATTATTTAAAGCTTAAGTGCATAACTGATAATGTTTTATTTCTCCCCCTTATTACTATTGTTAAGTAGTAGTTTCACCAGGTTGTTACTCGGAGTATTTTTATACAGACCTGATTTGTGGGAGATTTTCAGCTCGAATCAAACTCTAAGATTATGTTACAAAAATAATTAACAATATGGGTGATTCTGAGCTTTCCAAATATTATAAGTATTCAGGCTTACTAGTGATAGTTGGATTGATTTTGCTTTACTGGAGTCAAGCGCTTTACTTTGTAGCGGGGAATCAGATGCGCTTGTTGAGCCTTGTCTTTGGGCTTGGATCTATTGTGGCAGCAGCATGTTTGCGAGCTCAGTGGCGTGTATTTCAACATGCTCCTATTGTCATTATTAGTGGGTTGTATTTCTGTGTGCTTGCTTTCCTAACCAAATTTCAAGGGCATGTGATTTGGTATGATAGGGTACAGCTTATATTTTGTGTCGTTTGCCTTATTTTGTTTTGGTCGGGTTATATCTTAGCTCGTGAAAAAAGGCAGGACTTTTTGGCGGCAGATCACCGTGGTTTGGTTATTTTAACAGGCGCCGCAATAATATGTTTATTAGCATTTTTGCGGTACGTAAAAAATATCTCTTTCCACGGTAGCCTGCGTGATTTCGGCGAGACTGCTCTGAATCCAGTAGGTGTTGCTTATGCGAACACGTGCTTATGTCTAGTATTTGTAGTATTGGGTGTTGTAAATAGGGGGCTTATAACCAAATCGATTTACTTATTTGCGGCCTCTCTTGCCCTTGGAGTGGTTATGACATCCGCGTCGCGGGGTGCTGTAATTTGGGGTACTTGTGGTATAGTTTATTTTATATTATTGAACCGTTACTGGAGGTATATTTCAGTTAAGAATCTTTTTGTAGCCTTGGCGGCCTGTATTCTACTTATTCCAGTAATTTTACTGATCTACAATACGAACTATGCGGTATCCGAGCGCATGGATATTCTCATCAAGCGATTCGAAGGAATGTACTATAGCTTCTTTGGAGGAGGACAAGCTCCTGTAGATTTATCTACAAGTTCTCGGCAGATGTATTGGTATCAATATTATACTACAATCAAAGAATGGATTATTCTGGGGGAACGAGGCTATATTGGTTACCCTCACAATCAGTGGCTAGAGATTTTTGTGCGTTTTGGTTTTTTAGGGCTTCCATTATTCTTCATCTCAATTTTTCTTTTTGTTCGGCTAGGCATAGATACACTATTTCAACGTTTCCGTCCTGATGTTGAGTATTCTATTATCACGGTAATATTCGTTTTTGGATATATGCAGTCTATGACTAGCTTAAGCCTGCAAGCGAATCGTGTTCTTTGGTTGGGGTTTGGCTACGTACTCGGTGGATTTATTGCTCGGCGTTCACGAAACTAGTGGCATATAATTAAATATGGACTAATTTTTTCAATAATCTGCTTATCGGATTATAATGAGAAGAAGTAATATCAGATCAGTCGCTTTAATTCCTGACCGCCTCGCCTTGTACAGGTACGCTATTTTTAAGCGCTTAAGCGATCACCGTTCGAATGGATTTAAACTTACGATTTTTGCGGACATTGATGAGGATATTCCAGGGCTTAAGTTAGTTGATTCGAAGTATTGTGATAAGGACTATTCTAACGGTGGCATCAATTGGGTTAGAATTAAGAATATCGCAATCAGTAATATTTGCTTCTGGCAAACAGGCCTTTTTAGACTGGCGTTTTCTGGTGAGCATGACGTGCATGTGTATTGGGGTGAAGCCCAGCGTCTATCGACATGGCTTAGCGCTATCTTTTCGCGAATTAGAGGTAAGAGAGTGGTTTTTTGGGGGCATGGATTGTATGGTAATGAGGGGCGATTTAAAGGTTGGGTCAGATGCAATTTTTATAGAATTGCTAATGCGCATTTAGTCTACAGCGATTTCGGTAAAGATTTACTTGTGGGTCGTAAATTTGAGGCTGACCGCATTCATGTAATTAAGAATTCATTAGATTTTCGGAAACAGAACGAGTTTTTTTTAAATGAATCTTTTAAAGCTACGCTTCCAAAATCAGAATTATTTTCTGAAAAGGACCGCATACTACTTTTTGTTGGAAGGCTTGAGCCGCAGAAGCGCCTGCACTTGTTGCTAGAAGCTTTAGTTATTCTTAATAAAGAACACCAAGAGTGTTACAAACTCATGATTATTGGCACGGGTTCTCAGCATGACGCTTTAGTTAAGTTGGCAGATGAGGCGAATATATCGAAAGATGTGCTTTTCTATGGAGCATGCTATGATGATAAGATTTTAGCTCCTTTAATTATGATGGCAGATATTTGCCTTTCTCCTGGAGAAGTTGGTCTGACTGCGCTACATTCACTAATATACGGTACACCTGTCATAACTCATGACAACTTCTCAGAACAGATGCCTGAGTTTGAGGCAATCTTCCCGGGGGTTTCAGGTGAATTTTACAATTACGGGAATATAGGTGACTTATGTACCAAAATTAAGGCAATAATAGGGCTTGTTGATACAGGTGTTATTAATCCTACTACTTGCCGAGAAGCTATTTTAAAATGTTACAATACAGAATATCAAGCGGGCGTTTTTGTCCAAATGTTGAATTCCTTAAAATAAAACATTATCCCAGCGCGCATAATTGATAATGGATGAAACAAACAAGAAATCCATCGCTTTGCAGCAAGCGATTATACCTGATTATCGGCTAGGTCTGTTCTGCTTGTTACGCGCAAAGTGGGGTAATGCCTTCCAAATATATGCTGGAGATGAGGACTTCGGGGGTTCTCCTGTTTCAACAAAAGATGCCTGGAAATACTTTCAGCAAGTCAAGAATAGCTTCCTTTTCTCGGGGCGGTTTCTATGGCAAGGAAGTTGTTTTGGTAAATTACTTTCTTCGGATGTAACAATTCTAAATGCAAACATGCGAATCCTTTCGAATACAATCATTCTGTTGCTTAGAAAGATCAGTGGGCGTCGCACAATTTTATGGGGTCATTCATATGGAAGGAGCAGTGTCCCTGCTGCGATTAAGGGTCTTTATCTAAGGCTTTGTAACGGTTTTTTAGCCTACACAGAAAGCCAAGCCCTACAGCTACGCGAGGACTATCCATTTTTGAAAGTATGGGTTGCAGCTAATTCTTGTGTGCACGTTCGAGATTGTACTCCTGTGGAGGCTCTTCTGGATGAAGTCGATTCCATTCTCTACGTTGGACGTTTAGTTGATTCGAAAAAGGTTAGACTGCTGCTTGAGGGATTTATTATAGCAAGGAATAACAAACAGTTTCCTAAATCTAATCGTTTGGTTTTTATAGGTGATGGCCCTGAGCGGTCAGAGCTAGAGGCGTTAGTTGAAGCTGCGGGGCTAGATGAATGTGTAGAATTTGTAGGCCATGTGTCTAACACCAAGAAACTTAGGAAATATTACAGCCGAGCGATTTGCACAGTCTCCCCTGGATATGTGGGACTTTCTGCAACACAGTCATTTAGTTTTGGTGTTCCTATGGTAATTGCACGCGATGAATTTCACTCTCCTGAAATTGAAGCGTGTGAGGAGGGCTTCAATGCGGAGTTTTTTGAGTCGGATGACCCACAATCATTAGCGGAACATTTGTACCGTATGACTAAAGAAAAAAAGACTTTACTATATAAGCGAAAAGACGTGTCTGAATGGACGGCTTCGCACTACTCTTTCGAGGTGATGCGCGATGCAATTGTAGATGCAGTTGAAAGTGTTTAGTATGAAGATTCAGCGACTCTACTGCGTGCCTTATTGAAATTACTGCGAACGAACGTGAAATGCTAGTAACACATACTTATTCGACACAAAGGGGTATTATGTAGAGTAGATAGCTCATCTACACCATGGTCACAATGATTCAAATAATTTAAGCCACTTTTTTGCTAATTGATCTTGGCCGAAACTCGAGTGGGCTGATTTGAAGGCATTTTTCCTCCGGATGGCTAGTGCTTCACCGCCTTGTCTAATTTCGCTTATGATATTTCTGAGCCCATCGATATCGCCATGTTTTACCCACCACCCGCATTCTGTTTGCTTAATTAGATCTACTAAATCAGAAGCTTCCGGTGCAATTGCTAAGATCGCCTGACCCGCCATCATTGCGCTGTATGTCTTGCTAGGCATAACAACTTTTTCAGAACCTTCTGACATAGTTACGAGTGCTACTTGGGATGATTGCATTACGCTTGCCCAATCTTCATAAGTAAGGCTGTCGGCGACCTTTAAACGATCCCCAAGGCTGCTGGATTTTGAGCCCGTAAGCTTTTGAGAATTCCTGAAAGTTTCGAGTAGCTTTCTCTTGGGGCCGCTGCAATGAAAAACAAATTCTATGCCTTCAGGTGGGTTCTGTTTTAAATACTCAAATAGCGTGTTTGAATCGTGCATATTTCCAAAGTTCCCGCAGTAAAGAATCTTAATTCTAGGGTTTGTAATTTCGGGGAATTTTTCGAAGGGACCGCTGTCTGCTCCAACAGGAATAATAATGCTGTTATCCAAATTGCCATGTACAAATTCTACGTAATCTTTTAAGTGCTGGCCTAAGAATACGTTCATTGCAGATCGTTTTAGTGTCAGATTAACAATCCAACGAAAAAATCTTACTCTTATTTGCCCATCTGTCCATTTGCCTGAATAGATCATCGCCTCTGGGAATAAGTCATAGACTAAATGAATGACTTTGCGATTAAAGAAAGTCGCAATGAGTGGAACAAAAAAAGTATTGGTAGATACGACAATTGGTTCTCTGTAGCGCCCCTTTAGTAAATCAATCGATAGATTAAATACGACTTGAATGGGATAAAATATGTACTGTCGAATTCTTAAAATAAACCGGTCAAACTGAGACTGCGCCTCTCTATACGCTGCTTCAGATAAGTTAAATTTCTGCGCTGCGTTAATGCCGAGAAGACCTAGTTCGCGCATAAGCGCCTGCATAAATCCTCCGTATTCTGTCGAAGTCCAGAAATTAGTTTTCATACATTCTATGAATTAAGCCACTTCGCTTCTCTTGTCTTTATAAACGTAGCGGGATTACCGCCAACTACATCAAATGCTTTTACGTCTTTAACAACTACACTGCCTGCGGCCACGATAGCCCCTTTATTTACAGTTACTCCTAGTGCTACGAATGCGTTAGCAAAAACCCATGCACCATTTTTGATCTTAATTGGCTTAGAAATTAGTTCCCTCGAGGCACTTTCGATATTGTGAGATGCCGTACATAGATGAGCATATTGACTAATCGTAGCTTCGGAATCTATAAAAATTTTGCTTACATTATAGAGTTCTACATTATTTCCAATGATAACTCCTTCACCAATTCTTAGATTTGAGGGCAGCCATACTTTGACTGTTGGATATATTTTACAATTACCTTTAATTTTTGCACCAAACGCTCTTAGTAATAATGCTCTCCAGTAGAAAAATATGATAGGTGATGGTTTAAATAATATATTATAGGTAATACTCCAAAAAAATCTAATTAACTTATTCCTGAGGGATAGTTCAGAGCAATAAGCACCTACATAAAAAGATTTATTCATTTTGGCTTACTTCTACCTATATTTTTTATATAAACGAGTAAATTGTTCTGCAATTGAAACCCAGGAGTAGTGCTGGTTTACATATTCCAAAGAATTATTTCCCATAGCTTCTAATTTGGAGTTATCTAATTTGATGAATTTTCCGAGACTTTTCTTTAACTTTTTCTTTTCTGAAAAGACTTCAAAAGATAACCCTAAATCCAATGAATTAGACAGATTACATTCTTTTGAAATTGCTACGGGCAAAGAGGATGCCCACGCTTCTAAGATAACTACTGGCAACCCTTCGCTCTTAGAGGCCAGTACAAATGCAGTGGCATTTTTAAAGCATTCTATTTTTTTTGCTCCTCGAACATGTCCTCTGAAGATAATACCTTTATTTAAGTGTTTACCAGCAGCGTTTCTTAATAATTCTTCATACTTAACATTTCCGCTACCTGCAACTTCTAGAGTCCACCCATTAGCCTTTCCTTCGTCAAGAAGCTCTGACCATGCTATGACTAACTCAAGTACTGATTTCTTGGGATCAAGTCTTCCTAAAAAGAGTAGCTTCTTGGTGTCTGAAATATTACAAGAAGCACTTTTGTAGTCTTCTACGCATATTCCGTTAGGTATGATAATACTTTCTTTATTGGGTAGGATATTTTTTACAGAAGAACTTTCCTCTTCATTTAATGAATGCAAGATTGCACTATTTAAGAGCACTCTTCTTTGAAATAAATAAAAATAAATTAATTTTCTATACCTCGATTTATTCCATGCCCATTCATCCATCATTCCATGTGGGGAGACAAAATATTGGACATTGTTTCTGATCGCCCAAAATGCAGCTTGTACACCTATTCCGAGCCATAAGCCGTGTATATGTATGATGTTTGGATTAATTTCACTTATTGTCCTACTAAGCATAGTGGAAAAGCCTAGGCCAGAATTTCTAAGACTGTAGGTTTCAATCTCACTCCAGTCACTCATGTCTGCCTGTGTCCCAGAGCCATTTAATGCTATGGCCATTACAGATAAATCAGCATTTCTGACTAATTGCTTAGCCAATCCTCTAGCAGCTTCTGTAAGTCCAGCCCCCTCATGAGAATACGTTGGAATGATAAATAAGATCCTTATTTTACTCATAAATCTAACAAAATATTTTCGATTACTATTGTAGCGGATCTATATGGTTAGTCTAACCTTCGCTATATCAATGGCACGGCTTCTTGCCTTTTTAAGGCAGTCGTTTACTTTAAAGTTTAATAGTAATTACTACGATTAAATTATAGTTAATAGCATGTGTAATTGAGTTTTTATTTTAGGCAATCTATGTATTTTATACAGCTAACTGAACGTTAATGAAGGAAATAAATTATAATTTTGACGACTGCCCTGATAGAGAAGGCTTCGGTAGCCTTAAGTGGGATAAGTATAAGCGGGGTGATGTTCTGCCGTTATGGGTCGCAGACATGGACTTTCGTTCGGCGCCTGAAATCATTGAGGCACTTCAGTCCCGACTGGACCATGGCGTCTTTGGATACACCATACCTCACGAAGCTCCCGTCGATGCTGTGCTCCAGTATTTACAACGTCAGCACGCTTATAATGCCCGGGCTAATTGGCTAGACTTTCTTCCAGGACTAGTACCGGCGATTAACCTATGTTGCCATGCTTTTTGTCAGCCTGGGGATTCCATCATGACCGCTATCCCGGTCTATCCTCCTTTTATCACTGCGCCCGATTACGCACAGCGCGATTTGATAAAAGTTCCGCTTTGCTTGAATGAATCGGATCAATGGACACTAGATTTTGATGCGATGGAGGCGGCAGTCTTACCAAGTACAAAACTCTTCGTGCTCTGTAACCCGCACAATCCTGTGGGCCGCGTCTTTACTAAAGCGGAAGTATTGCAATTAGGTGAATTTTGTAAGCGCCATGACCTGATCCTTTTATCAGACGAAATTCACTGCGACTTGATTCTTGATCCCCAAGCCTCGCACATTGTAGCTGCTAGCCTGAATGAAGACTTGTCCGAGCGTACCGTAACCCTAATGGCCCCGAGTAAAACTTATAACTTACCAGGGCTAGCCTGCGCGTACACAGTAATCGAGAACAATGAACTTCGCGCCCGTTTTCAAAAGACAATTCGCGGCATCATTACCGAGGTGAATTGCTTTGGTTATGCTGGCTGTGCGGCAGCTTACAATCATGGCGAAGCTTGGCGGCAAGCACTCTTGGGGTATTTGCGAGAAAACTATAATTTAGTCAGAGACTTTATCTCGGAAGAGATGCCCGAGATTAAACTTCGCCCAATGCAGGCGACTTATCTTGCTTGGCTAGATGTAAGTAGTCTTGGCTTTAAAAACCCTGTTCGTCACTTCGAAGATACTGGGGTAGGCCTCTCAGACGGTACGCCCTTTGGTGGACCTGGGTACCTTCGCCTGAACTTTGGCTGTCCTCATAGTCGCCTCCAAGAAGCCCTAGAGCGAATGGCTGTAGCGGTTCGGAGCGCCTCACCAGGAATTGATAGATAGTTAGCAAATGGAATATGCTCGATTAGATCGCTGGCTCTGGGCGGTGCGCATTTATAAGACCCGTGGCGACGCTGGCTCAGCTTGCCGTGGCTCAGCTGTGAGGCTAAATGGACAGATAGCTAAGCCCTCGGCGAAAGTCAGGGTGGGTGATACGATCACTGCGCGGAATAAGTCATTTACGCGTACTCTTGAGGTAAAAGCTCTACTCGAGCAGCGTGTCGGCGCGGCTTTAGTTCCCGACTATGCCGATGACCAGACGCCAAAATCAGAGTATGAAAAAGTTCAAGAGCAGCGGGCGAACGCACGGTTGTTTCGTCATGAAGGCGGCGGCCGGCCGACCAAAAAAGACCGGCGCGACATTGAGAAACTCTTGGAGTAAACTCTGGCGCGATCGTAGTCTCTCATTTAGGGAAATATTTTACCCCTAATCCAGCACTCGACAAGTGCGCCCACCGTGCTTTTTATCCTTACACATTGCTGTAGCTAAATATTTTTACGGCACCCATCACATGGAACACAAAAATAAAACCCTTCAAGAACTCAAAGAAAAGAGTCCGATCGCTTGCACGAAACATGCACTGATTGGAATCGACGGATTTGTGGACATTATCGTCCATCCTGTGGACAAGCGTTCTGGTCCAGGTGATCAATTCAAATCTATTCCCACAATTACCGATTTCTCTGAGCGAATTGGTTCCGCAGCGGGTAAGAGTGCTAATATCGAGTTTGCCCCTTCAGTGGAAAAGCTGGGTGGAAATGGCCCTATTATGGCTAATGCACAGTGCGCTCATGGTTTAAATGTTCGCTATCTCGGTGCCCTCGGGCGGGGTACGGTACACCCAGTCTTCCAAGACTTTTCCGAGCGTACAGACGCGATTTCTATAGCGGACCCTGGCGTGACACACGCCGCAGAATTCGATGACGGAAAAATTATGTTTGGAAAAATGGCAAGCCTTGAAGGGATCACTTACGAGCGCCTCTGCGAATCACCTGGGGAAGCAGCGCTCATTGATATTTTTGAGCATTCGGACTTAATCGGGATGGTCAACTGGACTATGATACCTTACTTGTCAGAAGTCTTTCGAAGTCTTCTGGAACGAGTGCTACCAGCGGTATCACAGGATAAACCTCGTACATTCTTTTTTGACCTAGCAGACCCTGAAAAACGCTCGGAGGCCGATCTGCTAGAAGTACTCGATATTTTCTCTCAGTTTGAGGCATTCGGCCAAGTCATTCTCGGACTCAATCTTCGTGAGGCGGAACAAGTCGACGCCCTGCTAGGATTTGATCCTTTGCCCAATAATCCCGAGAATTTACAACTTATGGCCGCTCGGATTCGCGAGAAACTCTCACTTCATACTGTAGTAGTGCACCCAGTAGCGGATGCCGCTTGTGCTACGCCAGAAGGCACCGCTTATGCCGCGGGACCTTTTTGTAAAAAGCCAAAGATTACAACGGGCGCGGGCGATCATTTTAACTCTGGCTTTGTTACCGCTCGTCTTATCGGGCTAAGCCCCGAGTCGGCCCTTACTTTAGCTGTGGCAACTTCTGGCTCTTATGTGCGTACCGCGGTAAGCCCCACGCTCGAAGACTTAGCTGAGTTTATCAGTAGTTGGTAGTAAGAAAATATGAAAGGTCTATTTATCACATTCGAAGGGGGCGAGGGTAGCGGTAAATCGACCCAGATTTTGGCACTTAAGAAACGCCTTGAAGCGATTGGAAGAGAAGTGGTCGAGACACGCGAACCTGGGGGCACGCCACTAGGTGAATCCATACGCCAGTTGCTCCAGCACGATGAGGCTGGCAATGGGATGTCTGCGGAGAGCGAATTACTTCTTTTCGCGGCTAGCCGCGCTCAGCATGTGCTAGAGTTGATTGCGCCCGCTCTGGCGGATGGAAAAATCGTCCTTTGTGATCGCTTCCTTGACTCCAGCGTCATCTATCAAGGCGTAGCTCGAGCTCTCGACGCGCAGCAAGTAAAGGCCATCAACGAATTTGCGGTTGGGCTGACCAAGCCTGATTTGACCATTCTTATAGATCTCTCTCCGGAAGTTGGTCTCGCCCGCGTGCACGCTAGAAGTAATGGAGAGTTTGACCGTATGGAACAAGAGAGCATCGAATTTTTTCAAGCAGTTCGCACAGGGTATCTTGACTTGGCGGCGGCCGAACCAGAGAGATTCTATGTCCTAGACGGAAGTCAAAGTGTGGAGGAATTATCTGAGGCTATAGGGGCTATAGTAGACGCGAAAATCCTTTGATCGGGCATACTCCTGATCAATCTCTTCCTTTATTACTGGAGCTCCGCTATAGAGCCAAAATCTGCGTCGAAGAGCCGCTTGTAGGTTCGTACTGCTAGGCCATCAGTCAAGCCTGCTGTGTAGTCGCAGAGTCGACGAAGCCGATCAGTGTCCTCGTCCTCGCTTTCAATGAGTTCTTGGACTGAGGCTGGAAGTAAGTTTAGCCCTTTATTACTAGGATCCGCACAGTGAGCGCGAAGCGCCGTGAAAAGTCGTTCGAGTATATAGCCGCCTTTAAATTCAATTTGTTGAAGCTGAGTAGATTTAAAGATGAGATCTAACGCGATAGATTTATAGAGCGCACTTTCTGCTTTTACCTTGGGATCAATTTCTAAATCGAAGGCGTGGCGCTGAGTACGATCACTGAGAAATCCGCTGCGTGGACGCAAAGTACAAGCGTGGACAAAGGTACCAACTCGACTGCCGAAGTAGGGCTCATAGCTATTTTTTTTGATCTTTTCGCAGAGGGTTTCTACGAGACGTATCTGTTCTGAGTCGAGCTCTTGATCCGCAGCCCATTCGCTCAAACTACCCGCGCTGATATAGCGAGCGTGAATGCCGTCTACGATATCATGCAGAGAATATGCGGTGTCGTCCGCCCAATCCATAATCTGGCACTCGATACTTTTGAATGCATTCAGTGCTTGCACTTTTTGTAGGCTATCCGGTGGCGTAGCGCCACCGAAGACAGTCTCTCTCCATGGCGCTTGCTGGTCGTAAATAAAATGATTCTTCGGTGCTTTACCGTGCTCGAGTACCCAATCGGCCTGCGTTGCTTTATACTTCATAACCCCGTCTAAAAAGGCGCGAGTCGGAGCGATGCCCTTAGTTCGTCCAGGGCGCTCATAGATGAGTTCGGTTAAGATACGTAAGGTTTGTCCGTTACCCTCGAAGCCTCCGTGATCCGCCATTAGATCATTTAATTTACGTTCGCCAATATGACCGAAGGGTGGATGGCCAAGGTCGTGTGCTAAGCAGATGGCCTCAGTAAGATCGGCATCTATATAAAAACGCTCATTTAGTAAATCGGAGCTGTGGAGTAGATATTCGCAGATGGAGCGACCAACTTTAGCTACTTCGATAGAGTGCGTTAGGCGGGTACGGTAAAAATCATATTCACCGGACTGAAAGACCTGTGTCTTGGACTGTAGTCTACGAAAGGGGTAGGAGAATATAATACGATCACGCTCAATTTGGAAGGCACTTCGATAGTCGTTCTCCGGGGAAGAAGTCTCGGGAAAACGCTCTAAATCAAAGGGAGAATAAAAATCGTTATGCATGAGGGCAGATTTGTTTTGTCTCTGAATAGAGAGAGTATTTATTTATTATAACAATGAAATACACAATCCATTTTAGAGCACTCTTAGTTATAATCGCGAGCGCTGTAATTCACATTCTTTTTCCGAGCACTGCAGATGCGCGGATAGATGAGAGAAGGGAATCAATAGAACGCCGACTTTTCGCTTCTGGCGGCATCGTATACCGCGACGATGAAATAGAATCAAGCCGACGCCGAGGAATGCCCTATATGCGGTATCTTCAGTACCTTCCAAGCTCGGCGAATATACGAATCTATTTCAAGACTTCGGACGGGCGTAGACCAACCTCCTCAGAATTGGAGCAAAGACGCATGTCAGCGGGTTGGGATCTACACGTCGTCTATGTTGATGGAAAATCTGTGATTGAACTGTACCAACGCAGTAAAGGGATGACTGATTTTGAAACGAATCACCTTCTAAATCTTCATACAGAGGGTGGATATTGGAAGCGCCCTTCTAAGGAGGAAAAGGAGGAATTAGTAAGTGCTTTCGGCTTCGATATGGTTCGCAGTGATGGCCGCGTACGCGCTAAAAAAATAGGGGGCGACAAGTTCATGTTCGTCGAGGCGGAGACAGACGAGCGCTTAGCAGAAATGAACACAAATGAACTCCTTGAGTCTGCGCCGATTAGTGTGGAAGGGTTTTAATCTTCTAAACTTCCTAGCAAACGCTGAAAAACTATTACATTTAATGGAGCCTTTGCTATTAACCCATACAGGCAATTGAAATGGCGGAGAGAGAGGGATTCGAACCCCCGGAACCTTTCGGCTCAGTTGTTTTCAAGACAACCGCATTCGGCCACTCTGCCATCTCTCCATGCCTAGGTTGATTGTCTAGGCGAAGTGTTTTTAACTGCAAGAACGTTTTTTCTAATAAAACAAATTACGATCTAGGCTGCGGTATTGGATCGCCTCGAGTAAGTGAGCAGTCTCAATTCTTTCTTTACCAGCTAGGTCAGCAATGGTCCGAGCAACTTTAAGAATTCTGTCGTAAGCACGAGCTGACAGTGCGAGATGTTCCATAGCTTGTTGCAATAAGTCACCTTGCTCTTTATTTATTATACAGTGTTCGCTAATTTGCGAGTGTGACATACGTGCGTTACAGCGATCGGAACTGTTACCTGTGCCCTCAAATCGTTTATTTTGAACACTTCGTGCTGCTTTGCAGCGAGCTCGAATTACTGAGGATCGTTCCCCTGGTTCCGAGTTGCGCAATTCGCCTATACGCAGCGAAGGGGCTTCGATGTGTAAGTCTATTCTGTCGAGCAGGGGACCGCTAATTTTGGAGCGGTAGCGCTGAATCTGAGGCACCGTGCATCTACATTCGCGTGTGCTATCACCCGAATAACCGCAGGGGCATGGGTTCATCGCACAGATTAACATAAGCCTGCTTGGTAAGGTAATTTTTCCTGCACTACGAGAGATACTGACTTGGCCATCTTCGAGCGGTTGACGAAGTACCTCCAAGGCTGATCGTTTAAATTCAGGTAGTTCGTCGAGAAAAAGTACGCCGTTATGGGCTAGCGAAACCTCTCCTGGTCCAGGTATAGTACCACCACCTAATAGACCAACATCACTAATTGTGTGGTGAGGTGAGCGGAATGGTCGCTCGAAGTAACGATTTTCTCCAGATAGTGTGGTACCCGCTGCCGATTGGATACTTAGTATTTCGAGGAACTCATCAACATGAGGCTCGGGCATGATTGTTGGTATCCGTTTGGCGATCATACTTTTGCCTGATCCAGGCGAACCTATCATTAAAAGATTATGGCCACCGCTTACTGCGATTTCTACCGCCCTTCGGGCGGCGTACTGGCCTTTGACCTCCGAGAAGTCTATCCGTTGACTCGTGGGTGCTGTGCGAAAGAAAGTACTCTGTTTTGCCCGTATTGGTTCAATAATTTGCTCGTTGTTGAGAAAGCGAACAGCTTCGTCCAAGCAACTGACCGGGTATACAGCAACTCCCTCAACTAGTGCCGATTCGTCGGCTGAATCAGTGGGGACTATAAGCCCCTTCTTACCTATTTGTTTTGCTAGCATAGCCATGGCTAAGCATCCTTTTACTGGACGAGTCCGACCCGAAAGGCTGAGTTCGCCCGCGATGATAAAATTGTCCAACTCAGCGGCCTCACACTTTTTCATCGATGCAAGAATAGCCAGCGCTATTGGTAGGTCGTAAGCGGGGCCTTCTTTGCGGAGACTACCTGGCGCGAGATTAATGGTAGTGCGCGTGGCAGGAGTGCGAAATCCTGTATTAGCCATAGCAGAGAATACGCGGTCTTGCGATTCTTTGACCGCCGCGTCTGGCAAGCCAACTAGTATAAATTTTAGCTCTCCCGACTCTCCCGTATTTGCCTCGACTTGAACGAGGTGCGCATCTACGCCAACAAGCGCAGCAGATTGTGTTATCCCTATCATAGCTTCAATTATAGTGTTATTATGTTCACTATAATTTATTGTCACTGTAATTAGTCAACAATAAGTTCGAATAGGTGCGTGTAGTAACTATTGTAAGACTAATGTTTATTATGCGATCTTGTCATCCGATTAGATTTAATTAGCTTTTTTTTATGTTTTCATCTAGCACGGAGCCAAGGAAGCCCCTATGAAACTTGGTCTAACAGGTGGTATAGGTTGTGGCAAATCCACTGTATCTGCGCTCTTCAAGGACGCAGGCTGGCAAACAATCGATACGGACAGTCTTGTTCGTGAATTGCTAGAGGAGGATTCTAATGTCCAGGCACATATTCGTGAGCATTGGGGTGATAAAGTCTTCACTCAGGACGCTTTAATCGATCGAAAGGCAGTAGCAGCTCTTGTTTTTAGCGATAAATTGGAACTCGAGTGGTTAGAGAATCTATTACATCCTATCGTTCAAGAGCGCTGGAAAAGTTCTTTGGAGAGCGCTCCAGAACTACACTGGTTAGTAGAGATTCCATTACTGTTTGAAAAAAGACTTGAAACTTACTTCGATTTAACTGTTTGTGTACATAGCTTACCTAATATTGCCGAGGCTCGTATAGCTAACCGAGGCTACTCCCAATCGGAGATTTTGCAGCGCCGTGAGCAACAAATGCCACTCGACGAAAAAGTTGAACGCGCAGATTATGTTATTTCCAATTCAGGAAGCTTTGATTTTTTGAAACTACAAATTAAGAAATTGATTGAGAAAACTAAGGGCTAGAAGCCTAGTGTACTTACACTCTCACCAAAATTTATTACTCCGAAGGCGTAGTATCCGTCTCGCCATTATATACCCATGAGTTCTGAACAAGAAAAAAGTGACCTCCCTAGCGAGGAAGTAGACACCGGCACAGATGCCACCCCACGCAAGCGTGCTCGTAAAAAGGCCGTGAAGAAGGTGAGCGAAGTGGACCATTCCGTTGAAAGTGACGAAGTAACCTTTAGCTCGGATATTAAAGTAGATAAGATAGATGAAGATACTTCGACAGGCGCTGAGTCCTCCGGAGCACCCCGGGAATATGAGGGAGAACCCCAAAAAAAGAGGGAGCATCAAGGGCACCAAAATGATCGTAAAAAGGGGGGAGGTAAGTTCAATAGAAACAACAAGAATAATAAGCGAAAGCGTGGTAAAAACCGCTGGCAAAATAAACAGAGTGCTCGCTACGAGCGCGAGGAAGATACCCCAATTGAATTTGGTGAATTACTTGAGTGGGAGCTCTTAACTAAGACTGAAGAGATTGCATCACTAGCAGACGAATTAAAGTCAGGTGAGGATGAAGAACTAGACTATTATCGTATTTACGATATGGAGCTAAATGAGCTGCGCGAGGAAGTCGCGAGTCAGCAAATTGAGATACCGCACGCGCCCAATCGCGATCAATTAATAAACGCTATTACCGCGCACGCTGGGGCTAATAAAAGAGCTATAATAACGACTGGAATTCTTGAAATTTTGGAAGAAGGAGAAGGAGGGCTACTCGTCTACGAGCGTGATAGCTACCGGGTAAAAGCGCTCAGTGCTTATGTGCCTCAGGTATTTATAAAATATTACGGATTGCAAAGAGGCCACATCGTCAAAGCGCAGTTACAGCCTCATCGAGAAGGTGAGTCTTGCCCTATTGCCGTAAGTATCAACGAAGTGATGGGCCAAGACCCAGAGACTTTAAATGAGATTGTGCCTTTTACTGAGCGGGTACCTTACTACCCCACTTCTCGCATTCTTCTAGAAGCTAATTCAGAGGCTAAATGGGATAATCTCTCTATGCGTGTGGTTGATTGCCTGACACCAGTAGGTTTTGGCCAACGCGGCTTGATTGTGGCCCCACCTCGAACAGGTAAGACCGTGCTCATGCAGGGGATGGCTAACTCTATCCAGCTGAATTATCCTGACGCTCATTTGATTGTTCTTTTGATCGATGAACGACCCGAGGAAGTAACTGATTTCCGTCGGCAAGTGCAGGGTGAAGTAATAAGTTCCACTTTTGACGAGACCGCTGAGAGTCACGTACATGCTGCTGAAATGGTTATCGAAAAGGCGCGTCGTATGGTAGAGATAGGCAAAGATGTAGTTATCTTGCTGGATTCAATTACTCGTTTGGCGCGGGCCTATAATACTACGATGCCCAGCAGCGGAAAAATACTATCAGGGGGCGTTGAGGCGAATGCTCTTCAAAAACCAAAACGATTTTTTGGCTCGGCTCGTAATATTGAGGATGGGGGTAGTCTTACTGTGATTGCGACGGCACTTGTCGAGACTGGGAGCAAGATGGACGAGGTGATATTCGAAGAGTTTAAAGGTACTGGAAACATGGAGTTACATCTCGATCGGGGCCTATCTGATAAGCGTATTTTCCCAGCCTTAAGTATGGATAAGAGTGGCACGCGGAAAGAAGAATTACTCTACCATCCTGATGAAATGCTTAAGATTTATTCATTGCGCAGGGCGATGAAAGGCCTACCCTCTACAGACGCTATGGAAATGCTCATTCAACGAATAAAGAAGACGCAAACCAATGCGGAATTCTTGATGAGTGTAGCTCGATAGACTATAACTAATTTTTATACCTCACCCTAAGATTAAATATTTGTGACCTCCGCCGACGAATTTGTTCTTCAACTTTTAAATGATAAAGGGCTGCTCGAGGCAGAAGCGCTAGACTCTGCGCGCTCCAAAGTAACAGAAGCTGGTTATGAAGGTAGTCACGATACGGCTGCACTTGATTCGCTCATTGCTGATCACGTAATTACACAAAAGCAGATCGCTGGTGTACTAGCCGAGGAGTTTAATATGGAAACTGTCGAATTGGCAGATGTCCGTGTTTCCGCCGAAGCGCTCAAAGTCGTACCATTTGAGTTAGCAAATCGCTACAAGGTCCTGCCACTTGAATCAGATGGTAGCGAAATCGAGCTAGCAGTGTTCGACCCCTTAGATATGGATGCTATCGATAGCATCAGCCATGTTATTCAGCGCTCCGTTGTTTGCCGAGTTGCACCGCTCGAGGAGATAGAGAAAGCAATTCATCAGTACTACGAGGGCGCCAAGGTCGGTCAAGTGGACGAGATGTTCTCTGATATGGAAGACCCTGACGCGTCTAAGGATGAGATTGAGTTACCCTCGTCTGAGGATGCTAGTGAGGAAGAAGCGCCTATAATTAAGTATGTTCACATGGTGATTACAGAAGCGCTCAAGCGACGTGCTTCCGACATACATATGGAGCCATTAGAGAAGCGTTTCCGTGTTCGATACCGCATTGACGGCGTACTTCATGAAGTGGAGAACCCACCCAAACGTTTACAGCCTTCTATTGTTTCGAGAATCAAGCTGATGTCCAACGTTAGTATCGCCGAGAAACGTGTACCGCAAGACGGACGTATTAATATAAAGGTTGGAGCAAAAGTTATTGATCTTCGTGTCTCGACCCTACCTACGGCTTTCGGGGAAAGCATAGTAATGCGTATTCTTGATAAGGAGAGCCTACGCCTCGGTCTGCCGGAGCTTGGATTCTTTAGTGACGACCAAGCAGCTTTTGAGCGTATAATCGCACTACCGGACGGGGTTTTTCTAGTTACAGGTCCCACAGGTTCGGGTAAGTCGACTACGTTGTACTCGGCGCTAAATTATATAAATCACCCCGACCGTAAAATTATAACTGTCGAGGATCCGGTTGAGTATGAAATGGGTGGGGTCAACCAAGTGCAGGTCCGCCGTGAAGTAGGAATGACCTTTGCTGCAGCGCTTCGCTCCATGTTGCGCCAAGCACCTAACATTATAATGGTGGGGGAAATTCGGGACAAAGAGACTGCTGAAATTGCAATCAACGCGGCGCTTACAGGACATATGGTTTTTAGCACTTTGCACACGAATGATGCGCCTAGTGCAATTAGTCGACTGATCGACATAGGTATTAAACCATTCCTTGTCGCTGCAGCTGTTCGCGCAGTCCTAGCGCAGCGCCTTGTTCGCAGGAATTGTCCACATTGCCGCGCCGCTTGTGAGCACGATGAAAAGCTGCTCAACTCGCTAGGTATCCGCTCGGACCAGACAACCGATGCATCCTTTATGAAGGGAGTGGGTTGCCCGAAGTGTAATGATACTGGTTTCCGTGGTCGGGTCGGGATCTTCGAGATGTTTAATGTTAACGAAGAGCTCCAGCAAATGATTTACGAAGAAGCTAGCCTAGTAGCCCTTCGTGATAAAGCGCGGGAGATGGGTATGCGCAATATGCGAGAGGATGGTATCCGTAAGGTGATTGCTGGTGTAACGACTCCCGAAGAAGTACTTCACGCAACTGTATCTGATTCAATCTAAAATCCATTTATAAACTTTAAAGTACGCTCAATCTTATGAATTACGAAATGAATGATTTGCTGAAACTGATGATCGATCAGGATGCATCAGATCTTCACATTCAGGTAAATCATACTCCGGCACTTCGTATTAGTGGGTCTATCAAGCCGGTCGAAGGGCCCATACTTAGTGCTAGTGATACTGAGGGGCTCATGAAATCTATTACCTCGATCGAGAATCAGGAGCAATTAAAAGTCAGCGGTGGAGCAGATTTTGGCTACTCTTTTCAAGAAAAATCAAGATTTCGTGTGAGCGTACTCAGAGCTAAGGGAAATTACGGTATGGTCCTTCGGCAGATACCTAAAGACCTATTTGAATTAAGTGATATTGGTCTGCCAGAGATGGTAAAGGATCTCATCAGTCGTCCGCGTGGACTAATTTTAGTGACTGGGCCGACAGGTTCAGGAAAGTCGACTACTCTCGCTTCTATGGTCAACTGGATTAATGAGAATCATGATGGTCACATCATAACAATCGAAGATCCAATTGAGTACTTTCACGACCACAAGAACTGTGTCGTAACTCAGAGGGAAGTGGGAACGGATGTTACTTCATTCTCGTCAGCTATTCGAGGCGCGCTACGTCAAGATCCTGATGTTATTCTAGTCGGAGAAATGCGTGATTTAGAAACGATTGAAGCAGCAGTTAGCGCAGCCGAGACAGGGCACTTAGTTTTTGCCACGCTCCACACCACGGGGGCTGCCAGAACCGTCGATCGAATAATAGATGCTTTTCCTTCCGAAACAAAAGATCAGATACGTACACAGCTAGCTTCTTCGGTTATAGCCGTTATCTCCCAAGTGCTCTGTAAAAAAGTGGGCGGCGGTCGCATTGCATCCTTTGAGATTATGGTCACGACGACTTCAATCGCGCAGCTGATTCGTGAAAATAAGACTTTCCGAATTGGTTCCGATATACAGACCGGTGTTAGCCACGGCATGATCTCTTTAGACGCTCACTTACTCCATCTTTTTAAAGGCGATTTAATAACTGCCGAAGAAGCCCTCAGTAAATCGCAAGTATCAGATTCGATGCGCACAAAGCTCATCGAGGCTGGCGCGAATTTGCCCTCCTAATCTACTTTATTTAACTACATACGAGAGACTCCAGATCTATGTTCGAAGATCATAACGATATAGTTTACGAAATTATTAAAGGCGCCGAATTGCTAGAAAATGCGCAACTCGACGAGCTTAATGAATCGCACTTGAGCACCGGGAAATCGATGGCAGATGCTGTCATCGATTCGGGTGTTGTTGACCGAGGACAAATACTTAAAGCCGTAGCAGATTATCTCGGTTATGAATACTTGGATTCCGTCCCGAATAAAGTAGATGAATCGGTCGCTTCAGCAGTCCGTAGTAGTACTGCTCGTATGTATGCAGTCGTACCGTACGAGGTAGACGACACGAAGATCGCGCTACTTGCTCAGGATCCGTTTAATCCTGCAATAATTGATGATCTTACTTTTACACTTAATAAGGACATAACGATAGTCGTTTGCGACCCAGGCAAGATAGACTCATTGCTAATTGCTACGTACGGGGAGGAAGATTCTTCGATCGATGATATTCTAGGTGAGATAAGCCATGATTTCGCGGAGTCACAGGAAGATTTGTCCGAAGGTGACCTCGCTGATTTAGCTAATCAGACGCCAATTATTCGTTTCGTAAATTTAGTGCTTCAGCAGGCAATTAAGGACAAGGCATCGGATGTCCACTTTGAGCCTTTTGAGGATCAATTCCGTATTCGTTATCGGATCGATGGAGCACTATATGAGATGGCCCCACCACCTAAGAGTTTGGCAGTACCAGTGACCTCACGTGTCAAAGTACTTTCAAACATGAATATTTCGGAGAGGCGAATCCCACAAGACGGGCGTATAAAAATGACGATTGCTGGTCGTCCTGTTGATTTACGTGTTTCGACTCTGCCTACCCAGTTTGGCGAGAGTGTCGTGCTTCGTGTACTTGATAAATCTGTCGTCAACCTCGATTTGGAAGCACTTAGCTTGCCCGACGATATTTTGAGTACGATTCGTGATCTTGTGGACCGTCCTAACGGTATCTTTATTGTTACTGGGCCCACTGGTTCTGGTAAGACGACTACTCTATACAGTGCCTTGCGCGAAGTAAATAATGTCGACACTAAGATTCTCACAGCCGAAGACCCTGTGGAGTATGAAATCGATGGTATTATGCA
>CABXXS010000009.1 GCA_902516225.1 Puniceicoccaceae bacterium
TCTATGCTATTTCAATTACGTTTATTCTGGGGAGCGCGTTGGCCGCGCCTTACTCGGATTCGAATTTGAAGATCGTGAACAGTACGGTAAATTTGATCAAGTACTCGACTCTGCTAAACATGCCTTCCGTGACTGCAGGCGCGTTTCTGAAGATACCATGAAACGGATCGTATCCTAGTACGAGTGATACATCATCCACTAATATAACTACGCCTGTTCCATAGCTTATTAATAAAACAAAAATCTTGGACTTAGAAAAAAGTCTAAATTTTCAATGAGATATCCAACTAAGATAGGTGTATGCATATTTTCGTTATTTAGTCTGACATCACAGGCAAATGTAGAAACCCATCATCTCCCTCAAGAATGGGGGAATCAACTAGCCTACAACGTGTCCGTACCAGATAGCTATGATAGTCACCTGGACTGGCCTTTGATGCTGTATTTTCACGGTAATGGTGGGCAAGGTACTAACGGCCAAAATAAGCCCCCAAATTCATCGCTATGGAAAGAAAAAGTGGTCCTTATTGCTCCCCAATCAGGCCCATTAAATAACAATAACTGGTGGCAGAAAGAACAGAGGGAAGCAGCTAAAGAGATCTTAGATTATGAACTCTCTAGACTAAATGTTAATCCTGATAAAATTATCATTATAGGACAGAGTATGGGTGGTTACGGTAGCTTCCTCTTTGCCAGAGACTATCCTGAGGTGCCCTCAGCAGTCGTACCAATTTCAGGCGGTTGGGGTAATTTTAATGGTGGCAATGCTTCCACATCTGGATACCCGAGTAATATGGCGCCGTGGAATCATATTCCCTACTGGATTTTCCATGGTAAAAATGACACCACTGTTCGAATCGCCAGTTCAGAACAGGCCTACGATTTGATGACAGAAGATGGTATCCACACAAAATTTACTACTTATATTAATCAGGGCCATAAACCCAGACACCATATATATAATAGCCAAATGTTTTATGATTGGGCTTTTGCTCAAGATCGGAATACACCTCATAATTTTCAACTTTGTTTAGAAGAAGATGGCGAAGTTATCGTAGTAGGTTATTTCGAAGAAGGAACGCGTGTAAATATTTCCTCGAGACAAGCAGACGCTATCAATAAAGAATACTTTAGTGGATGGACCTCTTCTAGTGAAGTTCACTATGAAGACAGCGGAGGAGCCAAAAATACCCTAAGTTATCCGAGTGGAAACTTAGGTTTATTCGAGGACGAAAAATCGAGAAATACTAAGTTCATTATGGGTAATTCAGATGCCCGAATAACTGCAAATTATCGCAGATTACCAGATGCCACATTATCTATGATAACCCAAGAAACCGCTACAGGCATTCAACTTAATTTTGAAGATAGTGAAGATTTAATAATGATACAAAGCTCTTACGATCTAAAGAATTGGACTGATGTGAACTTACAAACATCTCCGCATATAGAGGAGATCGAAGATAAAAAGTTTTTTCGCCTTAAAGTAGTTAATTAAAACTTTTATTTTAAAATATATAAGATTCTCCTCAAATAACAAAACATGCCTAAAGGAAAATTGTTATAACTCAGCTTGAGTGGGCGTGCCTTCGCCTTGTAAAAACGTGATGCCCTCCCCTTCGTAAAGTAGATTACCCCCACCAACTCCGCCTTCAGGACCTAACTCTACAATCCAATCCGATAGACGAATAACGTCGAGGTCATGCTCAATAATAAGAATAGTATTCCCAGCATTTCGTAATTTAAACAGAAGGTCCATTAAGCGTTGAACGTCCAACCAGTGAAGACCCGTGGTTGGCTCATCGAGGATGTAGAGTGTCTGACCTTGTTGCCGCTTACTGAGCTCCAATGAGAGCTTAACTCGCTGAGCTTCTCCCCCCGAGACTGTGGTAGCTGGCTGACCAAGCTTAATGTATCCGAGGCCAACCTCTGCCAAGGTTTGTAACTTTTCGGCAATACGCGGCTGCTTACCGAATACTGTGAGCGCTTCATCCACGCTCATTTCTAGGACATCAGCAATACTGTGCCCTTTAAAGCGTACATCGAGGGTCTCTCGGTTATATCGGCGACCATTACAGCTAGGGCATTCGCTGTAGACATCAGCCATGAACTGCATATCTAGCTTAATCACCCCATCACCCTTACAACGTTCGCAGCGGCCACCACTTACATTAAAGCTGAATCGATTACGCTTATATCCTCGTATCTTAGCGATTGAACATTTCGCAAAAAGGTCGCGCAGCTGATCAAAGAGCTTAGTAAAGGTGGCAGGGTTAGAACGTGGACTGCGCCCTATTGGTGACTGGTCTACTTGTATGACAGAGAGGAAATTATCCAGCCCGGTAATCTTTTTGTGCTTTCCAGGTATAGTCTTCGCGCGATTGAGTTTAAAGGCTGCAGATTTAGCCAAGATGTCATTGACCAGCGTACTCTTGCCAGAACCGGAAATACCACAGACCACAGTGAGTAATCCCACAGGAAAACGAACATCGATATTCTTTAGATTATTTTCGCTGGCTCCTTCGATGCTTAGCCAATCTACTTTTGGCACTAGAGTTTTTGCTCCTTTTTCAATGCGTACTTCTCCACTGAGAAACTTTCCTGAGCGACTCTGCTTGTCACTAAAGGAATTAACTGGCGTACCTTGATAAATTAACTCACCTCCTTCAGTGCCTGCGGCTGGTCCTAGCTCGATCAAATGATCTGCTGCGAGCATAGTCTCTGCATCATGCTCTACTACTACGACGGAGTTACCCCGTTCACGTAATTGTGTTAAAGTTTGGATTAGGCGGCGATTATCGACCGGATGGAGCCCAATACTTGGCTCGTCGAGCAAGTAGACTACCCCCACGAGCGACATACCAAGTTGTGTAGCCAATCGGACGCGCTGCGCCTCCCCTCCACTTAGGCTAGAATAGGCGCGGTTCAGAGTCAGATAGCTAAGTCCGACTTCGTTTAGAAAGGAAAGTCGCGAGCCAAGTGCACGGATGGCATCACTTACTGGAGCGTATTCAGGGTCATTTTCTAGTGACTCCACAAAAGTCTGAGCTGACTGTAATGACATCTCGAGTAGATCCGTTATAGATTTGCCCTTTATCAGGACACTAAGACTAGCCCTTTGGAGGCGGTGACCTTGGCAGCTCTCACATAAGCTACTGGTTTGATAGGCCATGAGTCGAGCTCGTAAGCCATCGCTAGAAGTAGTCCTGCGGATATTCTCAAGATCTGCTAATACACCTTCGAATTGCATTAAGTCAGGCTTAGAATTCCCACCTTTTAGCTTAAAACTAAAAAGTCGCTCGCCTGTACCATGCACAATTTGGTCGCGAATATCTGATTCGAGTTCATCCCAAGGCAAATTAGGATCAAAGGGTAATTGCTCTGCTAGCTGCTTAAGTGTCGCATTGTGCCTGATTATCATTTGCTTCGAACCTAGGCGCCACGGTTTGATAGCACCCTTTTTGACACTCAAACTAGGATCGGGCACTATAAGTTCGGCTTGAAATTGTAAAGTCTCTCCTAGGCCGCCGCATTCTGGGCAAGCACCCTCGGCGTGATTCCAAGAAAAGTGCCGGGGCGAAACGCGCCCATAGACCTCTCCACATATAACACAAGCAAGACGGTTACTTAGTCGTAGATCGCGCCAGTTATCCCCATCTTCAATTAGTATTACTGCACGGTCTTCGCCCTCACTAAAAGCAAGATCGAGCGAATCGGCTAAGCGACTACGCTGGTCGGGCTCTAGTACTAAGCGGTCGACAACAATTTCAGCAATAATAGAGGGAGCTTTTGAGTCGATCAGATCCGGTTCATCAAGTCGTAGTATTTTACCGTTAAGTCTCACACGTTGGAAACCGCGTTGTTGTAAGCGCGGGAGTTCTTCACGAAGTATGGCAGGCTTAGCTGTCATCCAAGGAGCCAATACCATAAGACGGCTACCTTTTGGTTCGCTGAAAATGCGAGTCAAACAATCGTCCATTGAACGGCGCTGGATAATCCCTCCATCTTTTGGACAATATGGTGTGCCGCAGACAGCCCAGAGCACACGCGCAAAATCTGCTATCTCGGTCACAGTCGCTACGGTACTTCGAGGATTACCGCCGGCAGAAGAGCGTTGTTCTAAAGCGATAACCGGTGAAAGGCCTTGAATATAGTCGACATCTGGCCGCGGAATTTGCTCGAGCACCATACGCGCCTTAGTCGAGAGACTGTCGATGTATTTACGATAGCCTTCCGCATAAATAGTATCAAATGCTAATGAAGACTTACCAGAACCACTGACCCCTGTAATGACTACTAGTTGATTTCTAGGAATATCCACGCAGATATCCTTAAGATTATGCTCACGAGCACCTTTTACAGAAATAAAATCGCTCAGGGGTGCGTCGGATTTACTCATATCTAGTAATAATCTGAAAACATTATGAATGTGAATCTAATGCGCAAGCTTTGGGCAGACAAAGGTAGAATAGACAAAACTTATATTGCCTAAATATGTACATATCTTTAATGATTAACAAACATGAGTAATCAGAATCTACCTATTTTATACATCAAAGCAGGTTGCCCTTGGTGCCATGAAGCACTTTCCTTTTTCAGCGATCAAGGCATAGATTTAGACATCCAAGACGTGAATAAAAGCGCAAAATATATGGGCGATATGGTGACTCTTACTGGTCAGACTAAAACTCCTACTTTCTCCTTCGATGACTTCGTAGTAGCTGACTTTGATGTGAGTGAGTTTCTCGCAGCATTAAAAAAATCTCCTCAAATCCGCCAAAGACTGGGTATTAAAGATTAAGAGGATTAGTAAATATATCTACCAATAAAATAGGCGCTCCTTTTAAGGAAGCGCCTATTCGTAAATAAGAGTTTAAGAACGCTAGGACCTACTTAACATCCACCCATCGGTCGATACTTAGAACAGTCCACTGCTCTTCACTATCGCCAATTTTCGTCGTGACAGTAGCGCCAGGCTCTTTACCTAGAAGAGCTTGTGCTAGAGGTGTCTTGTAGGAGAGTACATCATTTTTAGGATCACTGTCCCATGCACCTAGAATAGAGTAACGCTGTTTCTTACTAGTGGTACCTTCCTTAAGTACGACGACACTACCGATGCTGACATTCTCTGCAGTCGAATCAGTAAAGTCTGTTACACGAGCGCGAGATAGATCCACTTCGAGTTCATTTTTGCGCGAGAGAAGAATATCTTGGTCTTGACGGGCCATTTTGTATTCTGAGTTTTCTTTCAAATCACCGTGATCTCGCGCGACTTGGATCGCCACTTTGTTCTCTGGTATTTTAACTGATGTGAGTTCTTCATATTCAGCCTTAGCCTTATTGAAGCTCTCCATGGAAACAATAAGAGCTTCTTCTTCTTTATTCTCTTCAACTTGCCCAGCGAGCAAGCCTTGAACAGAAGGAAATTGTTTTATAAATCTAGCAAGAAGTGACTTCTTCGTCAGATCTTCAAATCCTTGATTGAGAAGGAGAGTCTGCGCAAGATCATTAGCTGTCTCAACATTAGAGGCTGAGAGAAGATCCGGTATTAATGTGGTATCATCACTCAAAAGATCAGCCAGAGGTATCCGGCGTGTACTAGCATTCTGCAAAGCTTCGTAGTCGATCGCGTAAAACATCGCTGCCAAAAGGCGCGGAGTTACAAGTGGATCAATGATACTGCTAAACTTCTTAGAGGCACGGTTTTTGACCACCCAAAAAAGAAGTGGACCCTTTATTGTCTGCTCATTAAGCCAACGGTCCAGGCAGTAACTTATGCGATCCTCCATCTCTTGCTCGAGCATGAAGTTAATACACTCACTAGTAAATTTACCACTCGAATTACGCAGAAGGTCTTCGACCATGCTGTGCCATTTTTCAGGGTAAGTGCGACTAATTAAGTCTAGGTAGCGCTTAAAATATTGCGCGGGTAAATCAGCCGCAAGTTGAGAGTAGTCGTTAGTCGCATCAAGTATGGATGCAGAAGACGGCTCTAATGATTCTACATCCTCATGAAGATCACGCGCTAGATTGTTACGTACCCAGACACCATGTAAACGGTCTGCTTGACTGAGACTTTTTGCATGAGCAATCGCTTCAGTAAGTTCTTCAAGAATGGCAGGCATCTCTTCGCGAATAATCGAAATATTCTCCGATAGAGAGTAAAGCTTTTCTCCTAGCTCAATTTTCTGTTTCGAATTTTTTGTAGCATGAAACTGCTCGAGAATCTCTTGCTCTGGTTTCACTGGTTCGTCGCGGTAGATATAGGGATCAGTCTTCTTTATTGGCACGCCAATCCTAGGATCTTTAACAAGTAGCTTTTTAGTCGCGGTCCACCACTTCTTATATTTTATCGGTCCAATCACGCGAGCGAGGAGGCGTTCGATCTCAGAAGCCATCATGGCTTGATCGTCACTGGCCGCGATAATCTCACAGATTAAGTCAGCTGGCTTCTTTTTGACCATTTCCTCGATCACTTCTAATTCAGTACGTGAGCGTACAAGAATATCGCTTGGCTTCAGGATATTAAGCTTGTCTACGCAAAAGGCAGGTGCCATTGCGTGTCCGTCTTTGCCATCCTCGAAATCAATAATCAGACGATCGTCTGCAGCGTTATAATCCACAATTTTACCAAAACCCCAACTATGGTGCAGGCAGTAGTTTCCTGGTACCATAGTATCAAGCTTCGCACGATGCGGAGCTAATTTAGGGTTTTTTTCGATGAGAGCGTCTATGGCCTCTTTATTCATAATGATTGCTTATAATAGTCGTAAACTGTTTAGTATGTACTGTTTTTCTACCAATGAGAAGTATTAAGTTTAGCTTATCGAAAAAGAGCACATCAGCCTGGGATGCTGCTGTAATTCTGACGGAGGCCTATTTAAGGAGCGAATGCAAGGCCGATCAGTTACTCGAAGAGCTCAATGAGGAGAACATAGGCAATCGCCGCGCAACCTGCCAATCTCTATTTCTTGGCGCTCTTCGCCACGGGCATCGTACGCGCGCTGCGCTTAAAAGTTTACTTCGCAAGAAGGCTAAGCCGAGTGTCGAAGCCATTCTATTAGTCACCGCTTACGAACTAATTGATTCAGATAGCGATCGCTCTCCTAAAATTATTCACTATGCAGTCGAGCGTAGTAAAGCATTGGTCAATCGTTTTGAGCAGGGTTTTCTCAATGCTGTCTTACGTAAACTACCCGAAGCCCTCGCTCTAATTAGCAAAAACGATACTCCGGCTGCCTATTACAGTCACCCGGATTGGCTGGTCGCTCGCTGGCGAAAGGAATTCCCCAAAACGTATTCTAGCCTGCTAGAATGGAATCAACTCATACCTCCAATGTATCTTAAGATCTACGATCCAAAGATTGTTCTTCCCGATGGATTGGAGGCAACTACTTGGCCGCAGTTTTACAGAATCACTAGTCAAGTTTCTTGGAAGAACGATCTTCATCCCCTACTTAACCAAGGGACCGCTTACATCAAAGATCCATCTACTCGGCTCGCCCCCGTACTTCTTGACCCACAGCCCGAGGAATCTATTCTAGATCTTTGCGCTGCCCCAGGAGGTAAAGCATACGATATGTCACACGCAATGGATGGCCGCGGACAGATTGTAGCCGTAGACCTGCCTGGCAAGCGTATCAAACGATTAAGGGAAAATTTAGAATCAATACAATCGCCAGATCTAAATTGTGAAATCATTGAATCCGACCTTCTTAAACTTTGCCCAGTAATTCTTGAAAAGCGTAACCTACCGACCGAATACGACGCGGTTATGCTCGATGCTCCCTGCTCGAATACTGGGGTTATTCAGCGACGCACTGACGTAAAATGGCGCCTACAAAAGCAAGATATCAAGTCCTGCGTGGAGCTTCAAAGCAAACTGCTAGTCGCCGCATCTACCTACGTAAAGGTTGGGGGGCGCGTCGTTTACAGCACTTGCAGTATTGAAGCTGCCGAAAACCAGGAAGTAGTGGCCCGCTTTTTAGAAAGTGCTTCTGGAAAATATTTTAAATTGAGAAATTCAGTAGTCAGTTATCCTTGGGAGACCGGTCACGATGGCGCAGGTGCCTTTTTTCTAGAGCGGACAAAAAAGAGTTAGTTTAGTAGACTTTTGACACCCGCCAGATCATTGAGCTCTGAATTTTAGATTATATTATGCTTTCTGATTTATTAATATATTTTGCTAATACTTGGCGTTTTGTAACTGAGTTAGCCCCCTATCTCCTATTCGGTTTCGGTCTTGCAGGTACTTTACACGTTCTAATTAAGCCCGAACTTGTTCAACGCTGCTTGGGAATTCCGGGTCTGGGCAGTGTAGTTAAAGCAAGCTTAATGGGTGTGCCCATTCCACTTTGTTCCTGTTCGGTCATACCAGTTGCAGCCTCACTACGCAGGAGCGGCGCCTCTCGAGGGGCGACTGCCTCATTTCTAAGTTCTACCCCACAAACTGGTGTAGATAGTATCATGGCTACTTACGCTCTTCTGGGCTCTATCTTCGCCGCAGTAAGAGTTCTTGTAGCTTTCCTTTGTGGCGTCTTAACGGGCTATCTAATTGAACTTTTCTGTAAAGAAGCTACTGCACCGGAAACAAATGACCCTAAACTAACTCCTCTCATAGATACGAGAAATGAGACTAATAATTGCTCCTTACGAGAACCTGGCCTGAAAAAACGGAGCCTTTTGCAAGCCTTACGTTATGGTTTCATCACCCTACCAACTGATCTAGCAAATTCACTTACAGCCGGCCTCCTACTATCAGGACTAATAGTCACTGTTATGCCTGAGAATATGCTAACTGGTCCTCTGAGTAATGGAACTAGCTCATTTCTATTAGCTACAATAATTAGTATACCCCTCTACGTCTGCGCGACAGCCTCAATACCTATGGCTTATGCCCTCATTGTAACTGGGCTTTCACCTGGCGCTGTTCTGGTCTTTCTTATTACTGGACCTGCTACTAATACTGCCACCATCGCAACTGCTTGGAAGATGCTCGGGCGCAAAGCTACCAGTATATATTTAATTAGTCTACTTGGAGTAGCTTGGTGTGCTGGGTGGCTCTTTAATGCAGCGATAAAAAGCGAACCAACTCTTACGATCGTCCACACCCACGAAATATTTCAGCCCAAACTTTGGCAACATAGCTGCGGCCTACTGCTCGCAGCTCTGATTCTATTCCCAATATTTAAAAGCTGGAGAGCGAAAAAACTAGCCTAAACAAATATAATACCCATTTTTAATAGTAGAGTTTACTAAGAAGACGCGAGAGTACCAACTTATACACCTGAGTTAGACACTAGAAGAGGCACACTCGGCACACTTGGTAACACATCTCCAACAACTATCTGGTAGCCTCTAAGAAAATCCGATACGGGCAAGAGGCGTCCACTAGGGCGCTGAAGTTCGTGGATACAAAGCACGCCGTCAGTAGTGGAAATATCGAGTGTTTTACCCACTCTTAATACCGTACCGGGCAAACCAGATTTGCCCTCTGTTCTAACCGAGCAGCGGCCCACTTTAATTCTCATACCTTCGTGGTCGAAGAAAGCCCCCGGCCATGGAGTGAAAGCACGAAGGCGAGCATCGATAGTAGTTGCGCTTTGCCAGAAATTAAGTGCCCCATCTTCTTTTGAAATTTTACGGCAAAATGTAGCACGCTCTGCGTCTTGCGAGTCAAACTCAAGTCCACCATGCAGAGAGGTTTTCAAGTTACGGCCAAGTAAAGATACGACTGCTTGGCCTACTTTCGCACGAAGAGTCGTACCAGTTTCTGTAGACTCTATCTCAATATGTTCGCATTCGGCGACCGGACCAGCATCCAATTCTTTGATAACCTGCATAAGGCAGACACCAGTCTCAGAATCACCCATAGCGATCGCCGTCTCCACCGGTGATGCCCCTCTATAATCAGGCAAAACCGAGCCATGAAAATTGAGCAGTCCATGCTTAGGTGCTTCGCGTACAGTCTTAGGCAAATAATGACCATATGCCATTACAAAGGCGAGTGTGATAGACTCCTTGCGCAGCCATTCACCCAGTGCAATATCGGGTTTTTCTGGTTGCAGAAGCGGTATCGATTGAGCGGATGCATATGCTGCGACCGCATTTTGCTGCAGTTTCTTACCCCGCCCTTGGCGACGGTCTGGCTGCGAGACAACTGCTGCAAGAACACAAAGATCTCGCCCTTTTTCAAAGAGATATTGAAGGCCGGGAAGACAGATTGGATCTGAACCGAAATAAACAATTTTTGGAAGGTCGGGCATGATAAAATTATAATAGTTCCTGCTGTCCTCTAGCTTTATGGATATCGTCGGAGGCAGCACTTTGCATAAAAAACCAGTGTTGACTAGCTGATTCCAAGCTGGGCTCTTCTCCTAGTCGCTGTAGCAGTAGCGCCGAACCGAGGGCATCGTAAAGCGCGCAATGATAGTTAGAACGATCCATCGAGCACAAGCTTGCAGCATGCTTATTTAAGAGGGGTTGTAGATCAAATAGTTGAACAAGGTCTTCCAGCTTGTAACTGCCCAAATGTGGATAAATACGGCGATATAAATGAAGCGTATCCAACCAAGGACCCCATGTGGCAGTTTGTAAGCCCGATTCCAAAAAGTGAGGAGAGTTTCGGGGAAAGGGCCAGACTGCGCGAAGAAAGCCTTCCTCCACGGTAGAGTTATGAGCGCAAAAGAGGCCAGTCTCTCGCAAACCAGCAAATAGCGACCACTCAGCAGTAAAAGGTGCTTCTTGCTCTGCGTCGGACTCGGTAATACCATGTTGAACGTGATCTAATTTACTAATTTTACCAACTGGAGCACAAATACGAGTATACGATTTTCCAAGCTCGCCCTGCTCCAAAGTTACGCAACCATACTCGACGACTCCACTTTGGCGACTACCCTCAAAATCGACTACATGAATAGGGAATTCAAACATAACAATAAGTTTGGTAAAAGAAGTTCCAAGGTCGAACATGGAATTTGATATTTGATTTGAGTCCCCAGTAGTTCAAAAAGGAGTCTTTAGCGATGCACTTATTAATAATAAAACGCCTACTCCAAGCGATCCCTACGCTATGGGTGATCGCGACAGCAACTTTTATCCTGCTCCAACTTATCCCTGGTGGTCCTTTCGACACCGAGAAGGATATAAGTGAAGAAGTTCAATCTCTAATAAATGCCCACTACGGCCTAGATCTCCCAATTCAAGAGCAATACTTTCGCTTTATTAGCCAGCGATTACAGGGTAATTTTGGACCCTCCTACAAGTATGCGGGCTGGGATGTAGATGAGATCATCATTCAAAGTTTTCCAGTATCTTTAGAGCTTGGATTTTACGCTCTGTTATTCGCGTTGGCGCTAGGCACACCAATCGGGGTGATCGCCGCGATAAAACACCAGAAACCTTCAGAAAGCGCACTCATGAGCCTAGCTATGGTCGGCATCTGCCTGCCCTCCTTTGTCCTAGGACCGATTTTAATTTTGGTCTTTAGCATGGAACTAGGTTGGTTCAATCCATCTGGTTGGAATCATCCGGGCGACCGTGTCTTGCCAACTATAACACTAGGACTCTTTTATGCGGCTTACATCGCACGGTTATCACGAAGTGGTATGTTAGATGTGATGCGAATGGACTATATTCGAACCGCTAAGGCTAAGGGCCTAAAAGGACGAGTTATCATACTGCGGCACGCGCTACGCACAGCACTCTACCCAGTGGTTGCCTACTTGGGACCAGCGGTCGCAGGACTCATCAGCGGGTCGTTCGTAGTCGAGACAATCTTTTTCATACCTGGACTTGGCAGCTTCTTCGTGAATTCAGCGTTCAACCGCGACAGTACTATGGTAATGGGCACAGTACTTTTCTACGCCGTTTTAATTCTGATTCTAAATCTAATCGTAGACCTGGTCCAGTTATGGATGAACCCTCGCACGCGCCATGACTAAAATGGAACGGGAAAAAGCTGCTATGCAAGCGCGTTCACTTGGTCGCGACGCTTGGGAACGCCTCTGTTTAAATCCGATGTCTCTCATAGGAGGGGGGTTGTTTGCCATCGTTGCCCTATCGTGCCTAATCGGACCGTCTTACGTGCCTTATGCGCTAGAAACAATTGATCTAGCCTATGGAGCACAACCACCATCATGGGAGCATTGGTTCGGTACTGATGAATTGGGGCGAGATATTCTAGTCCGCACTCTAATTGGCGGACGCATTTCAATTGGAGTAGGCTTTGCTGCGACTACAGTAGCACTCTTTATTGGTATAATTTACGGGATGATAGCAGGCTATTACGGTGGCCAAGTAGAGACGATAATGATGCGTATTATAGATACGCTCTACGCATTGCCGTTTACCATAATCGTAATTCTATTAACTGTACTACTAGGTAGGAGTATTCTACTGATATTTCTCGCTATCGGTGCGGTCGAATGGCTTACCATGGCTCGTATTGTTCGCGGGCAGACTAAAGCGCTCAAAGAGCAGACTTTTATTGAAGCAGCTATTGTTTGTGGCGTACCCACGCAGCGAATTCTTATTCGTCATATTTTACCCAACCTACTTAGTCCAGTAATCGTCTTCGCGACACTTACAATCCCTGCCGTGATTTTGCTGGAATCAGTCATTAGCTTTCTCGGCTTAGGCGTGCAAGCACCCATGAGTTCATGGGGAATTTTAATCAACGAAGGCGCGGTCAAGCTCGATATTTACCCATGGATGCTGATTTTTCCCGCACTCTTGTTCTCGCTCACTATATTTGCCCTAAACTTTTTAGGCGATGGTCTGCGAGACGCGCTTGATCCAAAAGATTCAGTCAAATGACAGTGACTAACTTAGCCCGATTTTGGGCAACAGATCTGTGTACACGCGTGAGCTGAAAAAAATCCTATAAGCCCTTTTTGCGTAGCACTTCTTCCAATTGAGTTTGGAAAGACTGAACATCCTCTGGGTCTGGTCGGTATTCTGGGTCCTCCCCAGGGATAAGGCCCAATTGCCCACTAGCACTGAGTTGCCAACCAAGACTAACACCATCACTGAAACGAACCGTGCCACTTACTAATGATCCGGGACGCATTATTGCATCGACATCTACACTTACACCACCTGCGCTACTACTATCATCACCAATTATCTCTGGATCAATCGCCTCTCCATCAGTAGAATCAGTATTTTGCGCAGCTTCTTCCTTAGCCTCTTGATTAGATTCAGGCTCAGCCTTGGGTTCGGGCATTTTTACGCCCAAATCATCCACCAAAAAACGGACGTCCATATAGGTTAAAGAAATATCAAATTCCTCGCGTAATGAGCTTTGCACATCTGCTAGCGATCGGCCATTTTGAACCCACTCTGCAACTATGACTTTTTGTGTATCGGAAAGTATCATAAGTAGAAGTTGAAGATAGCATGCGCCGCGTCAACTACGAAGAGAATCCTACAAAATTTGGGCTACAAATTATTCTTATTTTACAATACTAATTGTATCTAATAAACTAAATGACCTTGAGCGAAAAGTGAACTCAAAAAATGGTGTTTTATATACCGCTTGACCGAAAAGATATTACTTTTAAGTTAATTCATTCTTCTAAAATACTTATTTCGAATATTTATGAATCCTATTCGCATACTCTGCATTTTGATATTTTCTAGTAGCCTACTCCAAGCAAATCAAAACGCGCAAAAATTGACCGATGCAGAGCTTGTAAGTCTAGGTAATGGAATAGCCGCAATAGTAGAGGGACAGGTAATTACAGTAGAAAAACTTCGTCGTGAATTAGCTCCTGTTATTCCTCGATTACAAGTAGAATCAAAAAATGAGAAGGAATTCAGTCAACGCATTGAGGAACTAAGCAAGCAGGTTTTGCAGAATATGATCGACCGTATCATCATTGTTAAAGCTGCCGAAGAAAAAGGTCTTCTTATTCCACCCTCCTATGTAGAGCAAGAGTATGACGATGCTATTAATCGTGACTTTGGAGGTGACCGTAGTCGCTTCTTAGAATACTTACGCGCACGAGGAGAAACCACTCGCGACTTTCGAAAAAACGTTTACGAGAGCGTTGTCGTCAACGTGATGCGTTCTGAGAACCGTCGCTCGCAGTCCGAAATCAGCCCTGAGCGTATCGAAGATTTTTATATCAAAAACAAGATTCGATTTTATCAGTCTGAATCACTCCATCTTCGCCAAATAATTTTAACTTCTTTAGCTGACGAAGGGCTCATACCATTACGCCAAACCGCTAATCAAATTATGAGCGAGCTCGATGACGGATTGAATTTCGGAGACGTCGCTCGAAAATACAGTCAAGACAAGATGAGTCGTAGTGGTGGCGACTGGGGCTGGATAGAACGTAAGGATATTCGCACAGAGCTAAGTGATGCTGCTTTCGGGCTAGAAAAAGGAAGTTATAGCCAACCAATTGAAATCGCTGGGACTATCTTCATCCTCTACGCTGAAGATAAACGAGATGAGATGATTCAGCCTGTCTCCGAAGTACGTGATATCATTGAAAATGTGCTTGTCGGAGAAATAGCCCGGGAGACCCAAGAAAAATGGCTGGAAGAGATCCGCAGTGAAGCATATGTCCGATACTTCATGTAGGCGAATCAATAGTTATCATTCTACGACTTTAGGAACTACTACTTGATCATCGCGATATTCAGGAGCTAATTTTTCCAAGGTCTCAGGCGGATAGATTTCTCCTGGTTGATCACCTTCACGCCAGACATTAAAAACTTTTTGTGCATGCGCCATGGGCTCGACGCCTTCAACGTCTACAGCACTTAGTTTATCAAAATGACCGATGATGTCCTCTAATTGTGAGCTAAGCTTAACTTTTTCTTCATCGGAAAGGTCGATTCGTGCAAGCTTGGCTACGTAGTCAATGTCTATCTTTGGTGTGTTCATAATAATCGTTTATTTACGAATCTGATAATCTGTTTTTTCTGTAATTAGCTTCTGAATAGCATCAAAAGCTATACTAACTTCCTTATCTTTTAAAGTGCGATCGCTTGCACGAAAACTCATACTCAGTGCTATACTCTTCTTACCATCGAGTAAGCCCTCTCCAGAGTAAATGTCAAAAACGTGGACATCTTCACAATCAAAACCTTTCACAGTTTTCTTCGCGAAGCTCGCAACTTTCTTTTCAACATCACCAGCAAAAACAGACTGATCAACAATCAGAGCAAGGTCCTTAAATGAGGCAGGCTGATTACTTATACTAGAGTGGCGACTACGTTTTACTGCACGCTCAAAGAATTTTGGGGTCATTAAGATCGATCCCGCAATGATCGGCGTAGATAAATCCCAACGCTCCTTCAGGGCAGAAAAGTTTAGTAGGCCGCAAGTCACCTCGAAGCCCATCTTCATAAAATCACCTGCTTCAGCGGCGTGTCCTGCTTGCCATAAATTCGATTTAGCGATAGAATTAAATGTTAGCTTATTAGTTGTCGTTCCAGCAATCTCTAGCGCTTCACCACAAATATTTTTAGCTGAGTAAAAGTCGGCTACTTCACGTCTGCGCCATGTACGACCTACCTGATCAGCCACAATAACAAAAGCAACTGAGTGTAACTCAACCATCTCTGCGTTAACCTCACGATAGACGTGCCCACGCTCAAAAAAGCGAGTGGCACCGGTCGCACGAGCGGTGTTCAGTTGAAGCACGTCTAACAAGCCGGGGATAAGTGACGGGCGTAAGTGACTCTGGTCGCTTTGTAATGGGTTTTTAAGTGCGAGTACTTCGTGACTTGATTGACCAAAAAAGAATTCGGTCTCCTCTGGATCGCGTAGAGAATAGAGAAAAGCTTCATTAAAGTCTTGGCCAGTCAAATAGTTAGCGAGGGACTCATTGACAGTGTAAATTCTATGATCGTTCAGGCTTATACCGCATGCCGCTACCTCAGACTCAGGTATCTTATCGGTGCCGTAGATTCGGATGAATTCTTCGATTAGGTCGACATCGCGCTTAAGATCCTCGCGATAGGAAGGAATCGTAACTGCCCAACATACTGTGCTGTCCGCTTGCTCCTGAATGCAGACCCGAAGGCCCAACGATTCAAGCACGGATTGTATCTCTTGGTCGCTTACATCAAAGCCGATGAATGAGCGGACACGCTCTGGTCGTAACATCACTTTTACCTCTGAATTAGGCGTGCTACCCACTTCAATCATGTTACCATCTACAACGCCCCCTGCGACTTCTAAAATAAGATCGATCGCTCGGAACAAAGCAGGGACTACACCTTGCGGATCGACACCTCGCTCAAAACGGTAAGAACTATCAGAGGATAAGCCCAACTTCCGAGAAGTAAAACGAATACAACTAGGCGTGAAATAAGCACCTTCGAGCACAAGGTCAGTAGTATTATAATCAACCTCGGAATCAAGCGATCCCATTAGCCCAGCTAGGGCAAGTGGGCGCTCAGCATCCGCAATCAGAGCCATCTCTGCACTCAGAGTGCGCTCCACCTCGTCAAGCGTAGTAATTTTCTCACCTTCTTGCGCCATGCGCACAACTAATTTCCCACCTTTAATCTTAGCTGCATCGAAAGCGTGAAGCGGTTGACAAGTTTCGTGAAGGACGAAGTTGGTAGCGTCGACAACGTTATTTATTGAGCGCAGGCCTACGCCTTCGATTACATCCTTTAGCCAAGTCGGACTAGGACCAACTTTTACCCCTTTTATACAAATGGCACTATAAGAGGGGCATATTTTGGGTACGTCTACTTCAACACTGCTAATGAGAGGATCTGCGCTGGAACAATTTTCTGCGCTTGCCAAAACTTGAGGGTATTTGACAGGCAGCCCAAATTTTGCGGATAGCTCACGCGCTACACCTATGTGACTGAGTACGTCCACACGATTTGGAGTGATCTCTAAATTAAAAACAGTGTCCGCTTCGACGAAGAGCTCGTTAAGCGGAAGGCCTAGATCTGTCTGCGGATCTAGTACCATAATACCATCGTGGTCTTGGCCTATAAGTAATTCTTTAGCTGAGCATAACATACCAGCCGAAGGCTGACCACGTAGCTGAGCGGCTTTGATTTTAAAATTTCCAGGTAGTACTGCGCCAGGGAGCGCAACTAAAACCTTATCGCCCTGCTCAAAATTCTTTGCCCCGCAGACAATATCATGAAATTCATCCTCATTTCCTGTGGAAACCTTGCAACAACGAAGACGGTCCGCATCCGGGTGCTGAATGTATTCGAGAACTTGACCGACCACGACATTATCTATCTGAGGTGGGCCAGATTTTTCGTATTCCTCAACATCAAAACCGAGCAATGGCAACACTTCGGCTAGCAACTCAGGTGAGTGCTCTACTGGATCGAGATCGATGTACTTTTTAAGCCAGTTATAGGAAATTTTCATTTCATTAATCGGGTTTAGACTAAATTTTAATACACACTGATAAAATTAGAGATATTAATCTGTGCGTTTCGATACTCACTCGTGGCTTTTAATTTATCCATTATGCGAATTGTTTCAGGAATCTAAGGTCATTCTGATAATAGTAACGGATATCGTCGACTCCTTGAAGAATCATTGCGATACGCTCGATACCCATACCAAAAGCGTAACCAGTATAAACTTCAGGATCGATGCCTACGGATTTGAAAACCTCAGAATCGACCATACCACAGCCCATAATTTCTAGCCACTTGTTACTCAACTTACCAAGATCGGGTGAGAAAAAGTCCATCTCAAAGCTAGGCTCTGTAAAAGGGAAAAAACTCGGCCGCAGACGTGTTTTTGCTTTTGATCCAAAAATAGATTTTACAAAATAGTCTATTGTCGCTTTTAGGTCGAGTAAGGTAACCCCCTTATTTATATACAGGCCTTCAATCTGGTGAAAGTTAGCACTATGGGTAGCATCTGGAGTATCTCGTCGAAAACAACGACCAGGAGCCACGATGCGAATAGGCGGTTTTTCTTTAAGCATAGTGAATAATTTTAGGAGAGCGATCGCTATCTGAATCAATTAGTTCGTAAGCGGTGACTAATAGAATGGCTTCGACACTCGGCTTAGCCTTCTTGCGAAGTAAACTTTTAAGCGCAGCGCGCGTACGATGCCCGTGGCGAAGAGCGCCAAGAAATAGAGATTGGCAGGTTGCGCGGCGATTGCCTATGTTCTCCTCATTGAGCTCTTCGAGTAACTGATCGGCCTTGCATTCGCTCCTTAAATAGGCCTCCGTCAGAATTACAGCAGCATCCCAGGCTGATGTGCTCTTTTTCGATAAGCTAAACTTAATACTTCTCATTGGTAGAAAAACAGTACATACTAAACAGTTTACGACTATTATAAGCAATCATTATGAATAAAGAGGCCATAGACGCTCTCATCGAAAAAAACCCTAAATTAGCTCCGCATCGTGCGAAGCTTGATACTATGGTACCAGGAAACTACTGCCTGCACCATAGTTGGGGTTTTGGTAAAATTGTGGATTATAACGCTGCAGACGATCGTCTGATTATTGATTTCGAGGATGGCAAAGACGGACACGCAATGGCACCTGCCTTTTGCGTAGACAAGCTTAATATCCTGAAGCCAAGCGATATTCTTGTACGCTCACGTACTGAATTAGAAGTGATCGAGGAAATGGTCAAAAAGAAGCCAGCTGACTTAATCTGTGAGATTATCGCGGCCAGTGACGATCAAGCCATGATGGCTTCTGAGATCGAACGCCTCCTCGCTCGCGTGATTGGACCGATAAAATATAAGAAGTGGTGGACCGCGACTAAAAAGCTACTTGTTAAAGATCCTAGGATTGGCGTGCCAATAAAGAAGACTGATCCCTATATCTACCGCGACGAACCAGTGAAACCAGAGCAAGAGATTCTCGAGCAGTTTCATGCTACAAAAAATTCGAAACAGAAAATTGAGCTAGGAGAAAAGCTTTACTCTCTATCGGAGAATATTTCGATTATTCGCGAAGAGATGCCTGCCATTCTTGAAGAACTTACTGAAGCGATTGCTCATGCAAAAAGTCTCAGTCAAGCAGACCGTTTACATGGTGTCTGGGTACGTAACAATCTAGCGCGTGATCTTCATGAGGATGTAGAATCATTAGAGCCGTCTTCTGCATCCATACTTGATGCGACTAACGACTACTCTCAACTTGCGGCTGATTTACCCGCGCAATATTTTAAGCGCTACCTAGACTTAATTAGTCGCACTTACCCTGAAAAATGGCACAGCATGGTCGAAGACCTTCTGCGTAATTCGAGTGGTAAATTTACTAGTGAGTGTATTAACTTCATGCTCGAGCAAGAGATGGAGGATCGCATAAGTTACTGCCTGGACCGTTGGCTTAATGAGCAGACAATAAAGGGTCCACTTCTTTTTTGGGTGGTCAAAAACCGTGCCTCTAAGAAGTTTAGCAGTATCATTGATCCACTTGTAACTCCGCGCCTTTTGGCAGCGATGTTTTACGCGATCGACTACGAAGCTTTGCAGAATGCTAGTACACGCCGGATACCTCTGGCTGATCTTTTGAGTGATGATACCACATTAATACCGGATCTTCTCTCAGCCTCTAATGTTGAGACAGCTAATGATCTTGCGCAGACTCTCCTTCTCAATCAAGGATTTGAAGATCTGACGAAGAAGTCACTTCTTGCTAGATTTATAAAACAATTTCCTTCTGTTCAAGGCTTGCTCGCTGGGCAAGTTGAAGAGAATAAAGAAGAAGAAGCTCTTATTGTTTCCATGGAGAGCTTCAATAAGGCTAAGGCTGAATATGAAGAACTCACATCAGTTAAAATACCAGAGAACAAAGTGGCGATCCAAGTCGCGCGAGATCACGGTGATTTGAAAGAAAACTCAGAATACAAAATGGCCCGTCAAGACCAAGATATTCTTCTCTCGCGCAAAAATGAACTCGAAGTGGATCTATCTCGCGCTCGTGTAACAGACTTTACTGATTCGACTGCAGAGAATGTCAGCATCGGTAGTGTCGTCGTACTTAAGGAAGGTACCACTAGTAAGAAACAGCGTTACTCTATTCTAGGTGCATGGGACAGTGATCCTAAAAATGATGTACTCTCCTACAAGACACCTCTAGCACAAGCTCTTCTAGGTAAAGAGCCTGGCGCTACTGTCACGACGAAAATTGGCGATAGTGAAGAGCAGTGGACTGTTCTAAGTATCGACCGATGGGTGGATGTTAAGTAGGTCCTAGCGTTCTTAAACTCTTATTTACGAATAGGCGCTTCCTTAAAAGGAGCGCCTATTTTATTGGTAGATATATTTACTAATCCTCTTAATCTTTAATACCCAGTCTTTGGCGGATTTGAGGAGATTTTTTTAATGCTGCGAGAAACTCACTCACATCAAAGTCAGCTACTACGAAGTCATCGAAGGAGAAAGTAGGAGTTTTAGTCTGACCAGTAAGAGTCACCATATCGCCCATATATTTTGCGCTTTTATTCACGTCTTGGATGTCTAAATCTATGCCTTGATCGCTGAAAAAGGAAAGTGCTTCATGGCACCAAGGGCAACCTGCTTTGATGTATAAAATAGGTAGATTCTGATTACTCATGTTTGTTAATCATTAAAGATATGTACATATTTAGGCAATATAAGTTTTGTCTATTCTACCTTTGTCTGCCCAAAGCTTGCGCATTAGATTCACATTCATAATGTTTTCAGATTATTACTAGATATGAGTAAATCCGACGCACCCCTGAGCGATTTTATTTCTGTAAAAGGTGCTCGTGAGCATAATCTTAAGGATATCTGCGTGGATATTCCTAGAAATCAACTAGTAGTCATTACAGGGGTCAGTGGTTCTGGTAAGTCTTCATTAGCATTTGATACTATTTATGCGGAAGGCTATCGTAAATACATCGACAGTCTCTCGACTAAGGCGCGTATGGTGCTCGAGCAAATTCCGCGGCCAGATGTCGACTATATTCAAGGCCTTTCACCGGTTATCGCTTTAGAACAACGCTCTTCTGCCGGCGGTAATCCTCGAAGTACCGTAGCGACTGTGACCGAGATAGCAGATTTTGCGCGTGTGCTCTGGGCTGTCTGCGGCACACCATATTGTCCAAAAGATGGAGGGATTATCCAGCGCCGTTCAATGGACGATTGTTTGACTCGCATTTTCAGCGAACCAAAAGGTAGCCGTCTTATGGTATTGGCTCCTTGGATGACAGCTAAGCCTGCCATACTTCGTGAAGAACTCCCGCGCTTACAACAACGCGGTTTCCAACGTGTGAGACTTAACGGTAAAATACTACGACTTGATGAACCGGATCTGATCGACTCAAAAGCTCCCTCTATTATTGCTGAAATTGTTGTCGACCGCTTAGTACTAGAGCCCGACCAGCGTAGTCGCTTAGCCGATTCGCTCGATCTTGCTTTTAGTGAGGGCGAAGACCGTGCAGTAATACTAATTGAAGATGGGGATAACTGGCGCGATCTACGACTAAGTAACCGTCTTGCTTGTGTTATATGTGGAGAGGTCTATGGGCGCGTTTCGCCCCGGCACTTTTCTTGGAATCACGCCGAGGGTGCTTGCCCAGAATGCGGCGGCCTAGGAGAGACTTTACAATTTCAAGCCGAACTTATAGTGCCCGATCCTAGTTTGAGTGTCAAAAAGGGTGCTATCAAACCGTGGCGCCTAGGTTCGAAGCAAATGATAATCAGGCACAATGCGACACTTAAGCAGCTAGCAGAGCAATTACCCTTTGATCCTAATTTGCCTTGGGATGAACTCGAATCAGATATTCGCGACCAAATTGTGCATGGTACAGGCGAGCGACTTTTTAGTTTTAAGCTAAAAGGTGGGAATTCTAAGCCTGACTTAATGCAATTCGAAGGTGTATTAGCAGATCTTGAGAATATCCGCAGGACTACTTCTAGCGATGGCTTACGAGCTCGACTCATGGCCTATCAAACCAGTAGCTTATGTGAGAGCTGCCAAGGTCACCGCCTCCAAAGGGCTAGTCTTAGTGTCCTGATAAAGGGCAAATCTATAACGGATCTACTCGAGATGTCATTACAGTCAGCTCAGACTTTTGTGGAGTCACTAGAAAATGACCCTGAATACGCTCCAGTAAGTGATGCCATCCGTGCACTTGGCTCGCGACTTTCCTTTCTAAACGAAGTCGGACTTAGCTATCTGACTCTGAACCGCGCCTATTCTAGCCTAAGTGGAGGGGAGGCGCAGCGCGTCCGATTGGCTACACAACTTGGTATGTCGCTCGTGGGGGTAGTCTACTTGCTCGACGAGCCAAGTATTGGGCTCCATCCGGTCGATAATCGCCGCCTAATCCAAACTTTAACACAATTACGTGAACGGGGTAACTCCGTCGTAGTAGTAGAGCATGATGCAGAGACTATGCTCGCAGCAGATCATTTGATCGAGCTAGGACCAGCCGCAGGCACTGAAGGAGGTGAGTTAATTTATCAAGGTACGCCAGTTAATTCCTTTAGTGACAAGCAGAGTCGCTCAGGAAAGTTTCTCAGTGGAGAAGTACGCATTGAAAAAGGAGCAAAAACTCTAGTGCCAAAAGTAGATTGGCTAAGCATCGAAGGAGCCAGCGAAAATAATCTAAAGAATATCGATGTTCGTTTTCCTGTGGGATTACTCACTGTGGTCTGTGGTATTTCCGGTTCTGGCAAGAGTACGCTGGTCAATGACATCTTGGCTAAATCTGCAGCCTTTAAACTCAATCGCGCGAAGACTATACCTGGAAAGCACAAAAAGATTACCGGGCTGGATAATTTCCTCTCTGTCATACAAGTAGACCAGTCACCAATAGGGCGCAGTCCACGTTCTAACCCTGCCACCTTTACTAAGCTCTTTGATCAGCTGCGCGACCTTTTTGCGAAATGTTCAATCGCTAAGATACGAGGATATAAGCGTAATCGATTCAGCTTTAATGTAAGTGGTGGCCGCTGCGAACGTTGTAAGGGTGATGGGGTGATTAAGCTAGATATGCAGTTCATGGCTGATGTCTACAGCGAATGCCCTAGCTGTAATGGTCGCCGATATAACCGAGAGACCCTCGATGTACGCTTTAAAGGGCACAGTATTGCTGATGTCCTAGAAATGAGCGTGGATGAAGCGCTCACAGTATTCGGTAAGCAGCCGCGTATTGCCGAAAAGTTACAAACCTTGGCAGAGGTTGGCCTCGGATACATTAAGCTTGGTCAGCCAGCTACCACAGTCTCGGGGGGAGAAGCTCAGCGAGTTAAGCTCTCATTGGAGCTCAGTAAGCGGCAACAAGGTCAGACACTCTACATCCTCGATGAGCCAACCACGGGTCTTCACTGGTTGGACGTTCAACGCTTAATGGACCTTCTGTTTAAATTACGAAATGCTGGGAATACTATTCTTATTATTGAGCATGACCTCGACGTTATTCGTCTATCGGATTGGATTGTAGAGTTAGGTCCTGAAGGCGGAGTTGGTGGGGGTAATCTACTTTACGAAGGGGAGGGCATCACGTTTTTACAAGGCGAAGGCACGCCCACTCAAGCTGAGTTATAACAATTTTCCTTTAGGCATGTTTTGTTATTTGAGGAGAATCTTATATATTTTAAAATAAAAGTTTTAATTAACTACTTTAAGGCGAAAAAACTTTTTATCTTCGATCTCCTCTATATGCGGAGATGTTTGTAAGTTCACATCAGTCCAATTCTTTAGATCGTAAGAGCTTTGTATCATTATTAAATCTTCACTATCTTCAAAATTAAGTTGAATGCCTGTAGCGGTTTCTTGGGTTATCATAGATAATGTGGCATCTGGTAATCTGCGATAATTTGCAGTTATTCGGGCATCTGAATTACCCATAATGAACTTAGTATTTCTCGATTTTTCGTCCTCGAATAAACCTAAGTTTCCACTCGGATAACTTAGGGTATTTTTGGCTCCTCCGCTGTCTTCATAGTGAACTTCACTAGAAGAGGTCCATCCACTAAAGTATTCTTTATTGATAGCGTCTGCTTGTCTCGAGGAAATATTTACACGCGTTCCTTCTTCGAAATAACCTACTACGATAACTTCGCCATCTTCTTCTAAACAAAGTTGAAAATTATGAGGTGTATTCCGATCTTGAGCAAAAGCCCAATCATAAAACATTTGGCTATTATATATATGGTGTCTGGGTTTATGGCCCTGATTAATATAAGTAGTAAATTTTGTGTGGATACCATCTTCTGTCATCAAATCGTAGGCCTGTTCTGAACTGGCGATTCGAACAGTGGTGTCATTTTTACCATGGAAAATCCAGTAGGGAATATGATTCCACGGCGCCATATTACTCGGGTATCCAGATGTGGAAGCATTGCCACCATTAAAATTACCCCAACCGCCTGAAATTGGTACGACTGCTGAGGGCACCTCAGGATAGTCTCTGGCAAAGAGGAAGCTACCGTAACCACCCATACTCTGTCCTATAATGATAATTTTATCAGGATTAACATTTAGTCTAGAGAGTTCATAATCTAAGATCTCTTTAGCTGCTTCCCTCTGTTCTTTCTGCCACCAGTTATTGTTATTTAATGGGCCTGATTGGGGAGCAATAAGGACCACTTTTTCTTTCCATAGCGATGAATTTGGGGGCTTATTTTGGCCGTTAGTACCTTGCCCACCATTACCGTGAAAATACAGCATCAAAGGCCAGTCCAGGTGACTATCATAGCTATCTGGTACGGACACGTTGTAGGCTAGTTGATTCCCCCATTCTTGAGGGAGATGATGGGTTTCTACATTTGCCTGTGATGTCAGACTAAATAACGAAAATATGCATACACCTATCTTAGTTGGATATCTCATTGAAAATTTAGACTTTTTTCTAAGTCCAAGATTTTTGTTTTATTAATAAGCTATGGAACAGGCGTAGTTATATTAGTGGATGATGTATCACTCGTACTAGGATACGATCCGTTTCATGGTATCTTCAGAAACGCGCCTGCAGTCACGGAAGGCATGTTTAGCAGAGTCGAGTACTTGATCAAATTTACCGTACTGTTCACGATCTTCAAATTCGAATCCGAGTAAGGCGCGGCCAACGCGCTCCCCAGAATAAACGTAATTGAAATAGCATAGATTACTGTGAGGGCTCAGTACGCGAAGAAATTCTGCGAGGACACCAGGGCGTAAAAATGCCCGAACCCAAGGCTGAGCCTGAATCTAATCAAGAGGCTAAGGAAGAAGCTGCGCAAAATACTGATTCTACTGATGGAGAGGCGATTGATCCAGAGATAATTGGTGATGATAGTAGTAGCGCAGGTGGTGTAAGTGTAGATGTCGATGCAATAATGCGTCCCGGATCATTAGTAAGTGGCACGGTTCGTTTCAGTGATGGTGTTAGTCTTGGTTGGCAACTCAGTGCTAGTGGGCAATTGGGCCTTATCCCTGGGGAGGACCCAGAATACCGACCAGACCCAGAGGATGTTCAGTCTTTCCAAACTCAATTGGAAGAAGTGCTACGCAAAAAGGGCTTATAGGATTTTTTTCAGCTCACGCGTGTACACAGATCTGTTGCCCAAAATCGGGCTAAGTTAGTCACTGTCATTTGACTGAATCTTTTGGATCAAGCGCGTCTCGCAGACCATCGCCTAAAAAGTTTAGGGCAAATATAGTGAGCGAGAACAAGAGTGCGGGAAAAATCAGCATCCATGGGTAAATATCGAGCTTGACCGCGCCTTCGTTGATTAAAATTCCCCATGAACTCATGGGTGCTTGCACGCCTAAGCCGAGAAAGCTAATGACTGATTCCAGCAAAATCACGGCAGGGATTGTAAGTGTCGCGAAGACGATTACTGGACTAAGTAGGTTGGGTAAAATATGACGAATAAGAATTCGCTGCGTGGGTACGCCACAAACAATAGCTGCTTCAATAAAAGTCTGCTCTTTGAGCGCTTTAGTCTGCCCGCGAACAATACGAGCCATGGTAAGCCATTCGACCGCACCGATAGCGAGAAATATCAGTAGAATACTCCTACCTAGTAGTACAGTTAATAGAATTACGATTATGGTAAACGGCAATGCGTAGAGCGTATCTATAATACGCATCATTATCGTCTCTACTTGGCCACCGTAATAGCCTGCTATCATCCCGTAAATTATACCAATAAAGAGTGCTACTGTAGTCGCAGCAAAGCCTACTCCAATTGAAATGCGTCCGCCAATTAGAGTGCGGACTAGAATATCTCGCCCCAATTCATCAGTACCGAACCAATGCTCCCATGATGGTGGTTGTGCTCCATAGGCTAGATCAATTGTTTCTAGCGCATAAGGCACGTAAGACGGTCCGATTAGGCACGATAGGGCAACGATGGCAAACAACCCCCCTCCTATGAGAGACATCGGATTTAAACAGAGGCGTTCCCAAGCGTCGCGACCAAGTGAACGCGCTTGCATAGCAGCTTTTTCCCGTTCCATTTTAGTCATGGCGCGTGCGAGGGTTCATCCATAACTGGACCAGGTCTACGATTAGATTTAGAATCAGAATTAAAACGGCGTAGAAAAGTACTGTGCCCATTACCATAGTACTGTCGCGGTTGAACGCTGAATTCACGAAGAAGCTGCCAAGTCCAGGTATGAAAAAGATTGTCTCGACTACGAACGACCCGCTGATGAGTCCTGCGACCGCTGGTCCCAAGTAGGCAACCACTGGGTAGAGTGCTGTGCGTAGCGCGTGCCGCAGTATGATAACTCGTCCTTTTAGGCCCTTAGCCTTAGCGGTTCGAATATAGTCCATTCGCATCACATCTAACATACCACTTCGTGATAACCGTGCGATGTAAGCCGCATAAAAGAGTCCTAGTGTTATAGTTGGCAAGACACGGTCGCCCGGATGATTCCAACCAGATGGATTGAACCAACCTAGTTCCATGCTAAAGACCAAAATTAAAATCGGTCCTAGGACAAAGGAGGGCAGGCAGATGCCGACCATAGCTAGGCTCATGAGTGCGCTTTCTGAAGGTTTCTGGTGTTTTATCGCGGCGATCACCCCGATTGGTGTGCCTAGCGCCAACGCGAATAACAGAGCGTAAAATCCAAGCTCTAAAGATACTGGAAAACTTTGAATGATGATCTCATCTACATCCCAGCCCGCATACTTGTAGGAGGGTCCAAAATTACCCTGTAATCGCTGGCTAATAAAGCGAAAGTATTGCTCTTGAATTGGGAGATCTAGGCCGTAGTGGGCATTTATTAGAGATTGAACTTCTTCACTTATATCCTTCTCGGTGTCGAAAGGACCACCAGGGATAAGTTGGAGCAGGATAAAAGTTGCTGTCGCGATCACCCATAGCGTAGGGATCGCTTGGAGTAGGCGTTTTATTATTAATAAGTGCATCGCTAAAGACTCCTTTTTGAACTACTGGGGACTCAAATCAAATATCAAATTCCATGTTCGACCTTGGAACTTCTTTTACCAAACTTATTGTTATGTTTGAATTCCCTATTCATGTAGTCGATTTTGAGGGTAGTCGCCAAAGTGGAGTCGTCGAGTATGGTTGCGTAACTTTGGAGCAGGGCGAGCTTGGAAAATCGTATACTCGTATTTGTGCTCCAGTTGGTAAAATTAGTAAATTAGATCACGTTCAACATGGTATTACCGAGTCCGACGCAGAGCAAGAAGCACCTTTTACTGCTGAGTGGTCGCTATTTGCTGGTTTGCGAGAGACTGGCCTCTTTTGCGCTCATAACTCTACCGTGGAGGAAGGCTTTCTTCGCGCAGTCTGGCCCTTTCCCCGAAACTCTCCTCACTTTTTGGAATCGGGCTTACAAACTGCCACATGGGGTCCTTGGTTGGATACGCTTCATTTATATCGCCGTATTTATCCACATTTGGGCAGTTACAAGCTGGAAGACCTTGTTCAACTATTTGATCTACAACCCCTCTTAAATAAGCATGCTGCAAGCTTGTGCTCGATGGATCGTTCTAACTATCATTGCGCGCTTTACGATGCCCTCGGTTCGGCGCTACTGCTACAGCGACTAGGAGAAGAGCCCAGCTTGGAATCAGCTAGTCAACACTGGTTTTTTATGCAAAGTGCTGCCTCCGACGATATCCATAAAGCTAGAGGACAGCAGGAACTATTATAATTTTATCATGCCCGACCTTCCAAAAATTGTTTATTTCGGTTCAGATCCAATCTGTCTTCCCGGCCTTCAATATCTCTTTGAAAAAGGGCGAGATCTTTGTGTTCTTGCAGCAGTTGTCTCGCAGCCAGACCGTCGCCAAGGGCGGGGTAAGAAACTGCAGCAAAATGCGGTCGCAGCATATGCATCCGCTCAATCGATACCGCTTCTGCAACCAGAAAAACCCGATATTGCACTGGGTGAATGGCTGCGCAAGGAGTCTATCACACTCGCCTTTGTAATGGCATATGGTCATTATTTGCCTAAGACTGTACGCGAAGCACCTAAGCATGGACTGCTCAATTTTCATGGCTCGGTTTTGCCTGATTATAGAGGGGCATCACCGGTGGAGACGGCGATCGCTATGGGTGATTCTGAGACTGGTGTCTGCCTTATGCAGGTTATCAAAGAATTGGATGCTGGTCCGGTCGCCGAATGCGAACATATTGAGATAGAGTCTACAGAAACTGGTACGACTCTTCGTGCGAAAGTAGGCCAAGCAGTCGTATCTTTACTTGGCCGTAACTTGAAAACCTCTCTGCATGGTGGACTTGAGTTTGACTCGCAAGACGCAGAGCGTGCTACATTTTGCCGTAAAATTTCAAAAGAAGATGGGGCACTTAATTTCTGGCAAAGCGCAACTACTATCGATGCTCGCCTTCGTGCTTTCACTCCATGGCCGGGGGCTTTCTTCGACCACGAAGGTATGAGAATTAAAGTGGGCCGCTGCTCGGTTAGAACAGAGGGCAAATCTGGTTTGCCCGGTACGGTATTAAGAGTGGGTAAAACACTCGATATTTCCACTACTGACGGCGTGCTTTGTATCCACGAACTTCAGCGCCCTAGTGGACGCCTCTTGCCCGTATCGGATTTTCTTAGAGGCTACCAGATAGTTGTTGGAGATGTGTTACCAAGTGTGCCGAGTGTGCCTCTTCTAGTGTCTAACTCAGGTGTATAAGTTGGTACTCTCGCGTCTTCTTAGTAAACTCTACTATTAAAAATGGGTATTATATTTGTTTAGGCTAGTTTTTTCGCTCTCCAGCTTTTAAATATTGGGAATAGAATCAGAGCTGCGAGCAGTAGGCCGCAGCTATGTTGCCAAAGTTTGGGCTGAAATATTTCGTGGGTGTGGACGATCGTAAGAGTTGGTTCGCTTTTTATCGCTGCATTAAAGAGCCACCCAGCACACCAAGCTACTCCAAGTAGACTAATTAAATATATACTGGTAGCTTTGCGCCCGAGCATCTTCCAAGCAGTTGCGATGGTGGCAGTATTAGTAGCAGGTCCAGTAATAAGAAAGACCAGAACAGCGCCAGGTGAAAGCCCAGTTACAATGAGGGCATAAGCCATAGGTATTGAGGCTGTCGCGCAGACGTAGAGGGGTATACTAATTATTGTAGCTAATAGAAATGAGCTAGTTCCATTACTCAGAGGACCAGTTAGCATATTCTCAGGCATAACAGTGACTATTAGTCCTGATAGTAGGAGGCCGGCTGTAAGTGAATTTGCTAGATCAGTTGGTAGGGTGATGAAACCATAACGTAAGGCTTGCAAAAGGCTCCGTTTTTTCAGGCCAGGTTCTCGTAAGGAGCAATTATTAGTCTCATTTCTCGTATCTATGAGAGGAGTTAGTTTAGGGTCATTTGTTTCCGGTGCAGTAGCTTCTTTACAGAAAAGTTCAATTAGATAGCCCGTTAAGACGCCACAAAGGAAAGCTACAAGAACTCTTACTGCGGCGAAGATAGAGCCCAGAAGAGCGTAAGTAGCCATGATACTATCTACACCAGTTTGTGGGGTAGAACTTAGAAATGAGGCAGTCGCCCCTCGAGAGGCGCCGCTCCTGCGTAGTGAGGCTGCAACTGGTATGACCGAACAGGAACAAAGTGGAATGGGCACACCCATTAAGCTTGCTTTAACTACACTGCCCAGACCCGGAATTCCCAAGCAGCGTTGAACAAGTTCGGGCTTAATTAGAACGTGTAAAGTACCTGCAAGACCGAAACCGAATAGGAGATAGGGGGCTAACTCAGTTACAAAACGCCAAGTATTAGCAAAATATATTAATAAATCAGAAAGCATAATATAATCTAAAATTCAGAGCTCAATGATCTGGCGGGTGTCAAAAGTCTACTAAACTAACTCTTTTTTGTCCGCTCTAGAAAAAAGGCACCTGCGCCATCGTGACCGGTCTCCCAAGGATAACTGACTACTGAATTTCTCAATTTAAAATATTTTCCAGAAGCACTTTCTAAAAAGCGGGCCACTACTTCCTGGTTTTCGGCAGCTTCAATACTGCAAGTGCTGTAAACGACGCGCCCCCCAACCTTTACGTAGGTAGATGCGGCGACTAGCAGTTTGCTTTGAAGCTCCACGCAGGACTTGATATCTTGCTTTTGTAGGCGCCATTTTACGTCAGTGCGTCGCTGAATAACCCCAGTATTCGAGCAGGGAGCATCGAGCATAACCGCGTCGTATTCGGTCGGTAGGTTACGCTTTTCAAGAATTACTGGGCAAAGTTTAAGAAGGTCGGATTCAATGATTTCACAATTTAGATCTGGCGATTGTATTGATTCTAAATTTTCCCTTAATCGTTTGATACGCTTGCCAGGCAGGTCTACGGCTACAATCTGTCCGCGGCCATCCATTGCGTGTGACATATCGTATGCTTTACCTCCTGGGGCAGCGCAAAGATCTAGAATAGATTCCTCGGGCTGTGGGTCAAGAAGTACGGGGGCGAGCCGAGTAGATGGATCTTTGATGTAAGCGGTCCCTTGGTTAAGTAGGGGATGAAGATCGTTCTTCCAAGAAACTTGACTAGTGATTCTGTAAAACTGCGGCCAAGTAGTTGCCTCCAATCCATCGGGAAGAACAATCTTTGGATCGTAGATCTTAAGATACATTGGAGGTATGAGTTGATTCCATTCTAGCAGGCTAGAATACGTTTTGGGGAATTCCTTTCGCCAGCGAGCGACCAGCCAATCCGGGTGACTGTAATAGGCAGCCGGAGTATCGTTTTTGCTAATTAGAGCGAGGGCTTCGGGTAGTTTACGTAAGACAGCATTGAGA
>CABXXS010000010.1 GCA_902516225.1 Puniceicoccaceae bacterium
AAATAACCACGCGCATTATCAAATAATTTATGAAAAAATACTTATTCCATTGTTTCTTCTCCTATCAGTAATTTCTCCTAACACACATTGTGGTAGTTGCGCCGGAAGTGATAAAAAACATTCCCATTCACAGTTTTCAACATCCTGCTGTTCCAGCTCTGGTACTTGCTGCATTAAAAAGAACTCAGATGAAAAAATAGAGCCTATTTCAAATGGGGACAATCCTGTGCAGTTTAAAGTACCTATGTCCAAAATGGCATGTTGTCCTACAGAAGATTAGGCCCATCGGTACATTTCTTATATATTTTTAACTGCCGCTGACTACTGCCGACCGATGTTGGCCCGGGACTCTCTCGAAATAAGAGTAGTTGGCACTAACTTCTTATAGCCTGCTCAATGCAGTTACTAAGAGAAATTCCATCTCTGTAGTTACCCATAATTTGGAGCCCAGAAAACTTCTTTTCTACATCCTTTATTTGTTTAAGAAATTGCCCGTAGCCTAGATTGTATTGAGGAATAGATTTGTCCCAGTATTTGTGGTGTATGAAGCAGGGTGAATCTTTAATGCCTAGTATTTCCCCTATCTCTGGAAGAACGAGCCGCAGCAGCTCTTCTGTATCAGGAGTAGCTAGTTCAGGTTGCCTATTTCCTCCAACGAAAATTGTCAGTAAAACGTCGTCTTCGGGTGTACGATGTTGAAAAATACTAGAGGGGAAGAGCACTCCGAGTATAGATCGCCTTTCACACTCAGGTACTAGCAGGCCGAAGCCGTCGAGTGGATGCGAGACCTGAGATCTCTTAAAAGCTACATTTAAAACTGATACTGGCGGGTAGTCAATTGCCCCAAGGAATTCTAGTGCGTTGTGTAAAGAAGGCTCGAGAGGAAGCTTCGATAGGCTATGTGCTGGAGTAGTTAAAATGACTTGATCATAGCTGTACTCGCGGTCGTTCCAATTAATTACCCATTTATCTTGATTTCGTCCTATTGATTCTAGACATACACCAGTTTTTACAGATTCACCTAGGGCTTTTGCTAGCAATTGCGGTAACTCTAATAAACCGTTTTTAAAAGAAAGTATACGTTTTTTAAATCGCGGCTTATTCTTTTTATGCGTCGCTAGTATCACGTCCAATGCAGCCACTAATAGAATATTATGCCTTTTTTCTAGAGCGTGGATTTTTGGAAAGGCATAACGAAGGGAAAGACTTTCTGGGTCGCCCGCATAAATTCCTCCTACCATTGGATTTATGGCGTATTCGTAGAGCTCGTTTCCTAAGCGCCTACGAGAGAAGTCTGCAATACTCTCTTCGGTTCCAGGATTGATTGTCGGAATGAGTAGTTTCTTAAGGAGCGCAAGCTTCCCAGTTGGTGACCACAGTTTTGTAGTCACAGCCGAGAGAAGACTCATGGGGACTGTTCTAGGTAGGCCGGCTTTTAGTATAAAGCGCTTTTTAGCATCTACTGAGGCGTATATAGCGCGCTCGGAAAACCCAGGAATACTTTTTAGAAAAGCGTCAACTTCATAGCTATTAACCTGTATAGAGTTTGGGCCTTCTTCTGCTAAATAAGCCCCCTCACGGCAACTACATATCGATCCCCCCACTTGATCGGATCTTTCCAGCACTGTGACCATGTGACCACATTTCCGGAGTTCCCAAGCTCGTGCTAGTGCGGTAATACCAGAGCCTATTATTGCTATTTTTTTCATTTATTTATGCGCTTAAGTTACCGCATGTAGATGCATTCAGGATTCGTATAACTGATACAAAGTAGCACGTAAAATAAAATTTAGCTAGAGGAGTCTTAGTAATTTAAAATTAAATAAACGGCATTTGTTTGCTATCGTAAATTGCTTTGCGCTAGTTAAATAGCTGTTACTTATTGCTACTGTAATGAAGGTCTTGCTTACATCTCATGGTTCGACCGGTGATATTTACCCAGTCATCAGCTTAGGGCATGCTTTAATCAAGGCTGGGCATCAAGTCCGTTTTGCAACCGTTTCTCTTTTTAGGGAAGAGGTAGAGTCGGCGGGTATTGACTTCGTGAACTTGCCGCCCAATTGGAACCAGGCTGACTTCGCCAGGGTGATGCGTGATCTAACGAAGGCGAAAAACGGACTGGATACATTACGTATCATTTATTCAGAGACAGTGCCGTACTTTGATGAGATTATCGATATTCTAAGGAGAGAATTAGAAGCAGCCGATATTTTTGTTTCGAATTATATCTTTTCTCACTTATGTGTATTGGCTCGTGAGGTAGGAGTGCCTAGCGCGGTAACAACTTTTGCTCACAACATAGTCCCTTCTGAAAACTATCCACCCATAGCGTTACCGCGGTTTTTAGCGGTGCCAGAATTTTTTCGTCGGTTCTGGAACCGTGCGCTCTGGAATCTTACCGATAAAGTTATTTGCTGGCAAATTAATCGCGTAGTCGGCGAGGTATTGCAGCGCAACGGAATCCGAAGATTGGCAAGCTTTGCTCTTGAGCCAGCTGATAAAATATTGGTGTCGGTCTCGCCAGGGATCTTTGGAAAGGGAAACTTATGGAGTGAGCGTTTCAAATTTAGTGGTTATTTACGCTGGCAGTCGCCAGAGGATCTATCGATAAAAGCGCAATTAGATGCCTTTTGCTTAGGCGAGCAGGTGCCTATTCTCACTTTTGGCAGTGTGGCCTTCGACAACGCGAATGATGTAATGGCGCGTTTTATGCGTCATTGGCCAAGAGAAAAGAAGATAATCATCCAATCTGGTTGGGCGGGCCTTACGATTGAGCATCCGCATTCAAAGGTGTGTTTAGTTCCCCGTGTCTCGCACGACCAGCTATTTAAATATGCTTCGATGGTTATACACCACGGTGGCGCAGGTACTACAGCGAGCGTTCTTCATGCAGGTGTTCCTAATATCGTTATCCCACAAATAGGCGACCAGTGGTTTTTTGCCTCTGAGATCAAAAGAATTGGAGTAGGCTTGGAGGTCAAACGTAGAACCTGGCCAGAGGATTTACCAGAAGCGGTTAGTATTCTAGAAAAAGCAAAAAGTATGCGGCTGCGAGCAACTAAGGTAGCTGAGCTGCTGTCCCGAGAAGACGGTCCCTCTAGTGCAGTCAGAATATTAGAGTCACTTCTGAATCAAAAGATTTAATCTTAGCTGATTTCTATGTGCTGCCGTGCTAAACAGTACCAACTTTTGTTTAATTTATCCTTAGTCAGCTGCTTTTTCCAGACTGTTTAAGTCTTTTGAGGTAAGTAGGCTTATGAGCTTTTTCATCGCAGGCGTTAGAACGCGGCCTTTCCGGTGCATTAGCGCGAGTGGTCTTTTATAGACCTTATCCTTGAAATTGATAACTTTCAGTAAACCTTGGGCTTCTTCTCGTGTTACGGTAGTCTGAGGTAATATTGCTATACCAGCATTAATTTCGACAGCTCGTTTTACTGTTTCTACGTTATCGAATTCCATGACAGGCTCCATTTCAATATTCGCTTCACGGAAGATTTTATCGGTTGCTTTGCGGGTTGGGATATCTGGCTCAAAACCTATGAACTTCTGAGTGGCGATCTCCTCAAGGGTCACCTCTTTTTTGTCAGCTAGCTGGTGCTCTGGGCTAACGACTAGGATCAGAACATCATCGTGAAAAGGTAGGAATTCGAGTTGTTTATGTTTCTGAGGATAAGCAACGAGTCCTAATTCGATAGAATTAGTTAATATATCCTCATATACATTATTGGCACGACGGTATTCAACGCGAATATTAACATCTGGATATTTGCTGAGAAAAGCTTTCACGTAAGGCGGCAGTTCGTGCAGTCCTATGCTATAGACCGTGGAAATATGAATTGTGCCACTTATGACTTTCTTCATTTCCTGCAGTTCACTATTGAGCTTGTCGTAGAGGTAGAGAATCTCTCTCGCAGATTCATAAAGTTTTTGACCCTCGCGCGTAAGGCGAAATTGTTTTTGGCTACGATCAACAATCAATATGCTAAAGAATTTTTCCATAGCCCTTAATTGCTGGCTTACAGCGGACTGGGTAATGCCGTTTAACTTTGCAGCCCTAGAGAAACTTTCAGTCTCAACTAAATCTGAGAATATTTTGAAATTTTCAATATGCATTTTATAATGTATAAATATCTCTTATTGGAAATCAATGTTAATTAAAGCTCAGCTTATTTAATACCTAATTTTCACAAAACCACTCATATCTAATGATCGATTTTACAACTTTTGAACAAAATTTAGCGACCCTGCAGCGACGAATTGTTCTTTCCTGCCAGAAGTGTGGACGTTCGGTTGATTCAGTGAAACTCTTGCCAGTCACGAAGAATCATCCATTGGATGCTGTTGATTTTTCGCTTCGCTGCGGTTTAGAATCGGTTGGTGAGAATCGTGTCCAAGAGGCTGCCGATAAGCGCAGCTCATACCCTGTGCCAGTATTTTGGGAGCTTATCGGACATTTACAGTCCAATAAAGCACAACATGCGGTAGCCACCTTTGATCGCATACAGTCGGTTGACTCGCTAAAGCTTTTGCGGCGCCTAGATCGTTTTTCTGGAGAACTGGGAAAACAATTACCCATACTCCTGCAGTTTAACACGGGTGAAGATCCCAATAAATATGGATTTGCTGCCTGTGATGCTGGCCAAGCACTGGAAACTGCTCTAAATGCTGATAATTTGCAGGTGGATGGTCTGATGACAATCGCTCCGCTCGACGAAGATCCAGAGGTGGCTAGAGTCGCTTTTGAAAAACTCAGGGATTTGCGCGATCGATTGGTTGAGCGCTTCAGCCTACCATTGAATGAACTTTCTATGGGTATGACCCAGGATTTAGAAGCGGCGATTGAGGCTGGTTCGACTCAGATACGTGTTGGCACGGCGCTTTTTGGAGCGCGTACTTACTAATAGACTCTTTTTAAGTTGCGGCAGCTTCACCAGCTCTTTCTTCTATTCGCACTTTATGCCCTACTATAGCAACTCTCTTATTTAAATCATGTATCTTAAAGAAATAATTATAAGTGGCTTTAAGAGTTTTGCCGACCGCACTCGACTGGATTTACGCCAAGGGGTCACTGCGGTTGTTGGTCCTAATGGCTGTGGTAAGAGTAATATAGTCGATGCGATTCGCTGGGTACTTGGAGAGCAAAGTGCCAAAGCCTTACGCGGGTCCTCTATGCAGGATGTTATTTTTGAGGGCACAGATAAGCGTAAGGCCTTGCCCACTTGTGAGGTCACGCTGACTTTTACCGACTGCGAGGCTGAATTGGGAACGCTCTTTAATGAAGTCGCGATCTCTAGACGAGTTACCCGAGACGGAAGTAGTGATTATTATATTAATGGAAAAGTATCTCGTCTGAAAGATATTCAGCGCCTCTTTGCGAATACTGGGGTGGGTCGAGTGTCTTACTCATTCATGCTTCAAGGTCAGATCGATCAGATTCTTTCGACTAATCCTGGCGAGCGGCGAACCATTTTCGAAGAAGCTGCTGGCATCACTCTTTATAAAGCGCAGCGTAAAGAAGCACTGAACAAACTTGCGCTCGTCGATACCAACCTCGCTCGAGTCACTGACGTGATCGAGGAGGTCTCTAGGCAGATCGGATCTCTTAAGCGACAAGCTAGCAAGGCGCTGCGCTATCAACGTATTAAACACCGGCTTACGCACCTTGACATAGCCTTTAATGCCCACCGGCACTTTGTTCTCGATGAGTCGATACAGGAGCTGACAGGACAAGCCACGCAATTACGAGATAAAGTAGAGTCGCAGACAGGCTCACTCGAGCGGGACGAGGCTATATTATTAGAAAAGAAATCTGAGCGTAATGAACTTTCACAGAAGATGGAAGAACTGCAACAGCGCGCATATAACCTTCGTTCTGAGAAGGACAACGCGGACAATCAGTCTGAATTCGCTGCTTTGCGTAGCAAAGATATGGAATCTCGTACAGGAGACCTCAAAAAAGAGATTTCAGGCCTTGAATTAGAGGTATCTGAACTAGCTCAACGTGCTAAGGATGAGTCAGAAAATAAACAAATGCAACTTGGTGTGGTCGATGATTCTGATCGTATCTTTCGTGAGCGAAATAACGAACTCATTGAGGTTCAAGATAAATTATTGGCGATGGAAAGCGAACTTCAAAAAAGTCGCCAAGATGTGCTTCATGTCGAAAATCGGATTAATAGATCACGCTCTAGGTGTACGACTCTAGAAGTTGATCTAAAGACTTATCAAGTAAAGCACGCTTCGCTTACCGAGAACATTTCTAGTCTCTCTGAAGAAATTGTCCTTTTAGAAAAGGGACTCTCAGATATTGAGCGAATTCTCCATAAACGACGTACTGAGGAAGAAGAGAGTGAATCTTCAGTTCAAGCAGCTCGTAGCGATTCACGAATGGTATTAAGCCAGTTTCGTAGCCTGCAGGAGAGCATACAGAAGCAGGATAGGGGTATTGCCCAGAAGACTGCACAGCTCAATGTACTAGAGGAATTGCAAGCCAAGTTCGAAGGTTTTGGTGAGGGTGCAAAGGCGATTCTAGGGGATAAGTTAGGTCAAATTGTTACTAAAGAAAGCGTTTCCATTATTTCCAAAGAATTGAGTGTTGATGCAGCTCATACGACCGCCCTAGAAACACTATTGGGCTCAGCCGCAGATGCACTGTATATTGGCGATTCCGAAAAAGCGCTTTCCGTTATTGGTAAGTTAGACGCGGAGCTTTTAGGTCGAGTCTGTTTACAGATTGACCTAAAGCCTTCAAATTCGGTGGCTAATGTTGAATTGCCGGCTAGTATAATCGCGGCTCAATCGGTTGTACGAGTGGGCGCTTCTGATTTACAAGGTCCTGTTAATCGTCTATTAAAAAACTGTTATTTTGCAGATAGTCTCGAGCATTTTATAGAATTTTGGAGAAAAAACCCTGATTTTAATTTTTTCTTGGTTTCTACTAGTGGCGGTGAGATTATTGACTGTAGGGGGCTTATCCACGGTGGGCGAACCAGTGGAAAGAAGTCTTCCAGTGTTCTAGAACGCGAATCTTCTATTCGCCGTCTGCGTGAAGAGATTAATGAGGAACGTGAAGCGCTCAATGCCTTACGCGAGCAAGCTACTGTGCTTGAGGAGCGCCGCACTGCGACTGAAGCGACTGTCGATGCTAAGCTTAAAAGGCAAAGTGAACTCGCAAGTGAAGTATCCGCGCTTGTTACTGAAGAGCGTAATCAAGTTCAGAAGATTGAGCATAATGCACGAAGCCGCGCAGATTTTGAAGACGAGATCGCTCGTCTGGATGTGCATCATGGTGATTCGGTTTCTGAGTTGGAAACTGCTCAATCGGATCTGACCGCCGCTGAGCAGAACTTAAAGAATGAGCGCCAAGTTGGGAGCAATTTAGAAGCGGCTATTGATCACGCACGCACGCAGCGCGACGAACAACGTGAAATCCTATCTAATGTGCGCTTAGAATTAGCGGAGAAAAAGCAGCGCCTTGATTCAGTCGATCGCTCTCTCGGTGATGTTAGGCAAGAGACGACAAATCTTCAGAGCCAAATTTTACGGCGTAATCAAGAAATCGATACAATTAACGAGCAGATTATCCAGCTAAAGCAAAACAGCGCCAGCGAACAGTCTAAAAGCGAAGAATTAGACAAGACTTTGCTTATCACTACAGATCAGTTAAAGGAAGATCGCTTACACCTTAAAGAGTTAGATGCATTCATAAGTGATATTGATAACGGACTCTCTGGTCGTCGCAGCGAAAGCCGCTCATCAGACCAAGATTTAAATAAACTTGAGGTTCGCCTCGCCGAGGCGCGTTCGCAGCTTGGTTTTATACTAAGCTCTTCACAGAATGACTATCAAATCGACCTCTCTGAAGTTGATTGGAAGGCCGAGCTATGGGAAGGTAATGTCGAGTTCGAGAAGCGAGTTAATTTGGACGAGCACGATGATCCAGATCAATTAGCTGCGCAACCAAAATTAGAGCGACGTGATCCGACGGAGGCTGAACTAGCAGAGATGGATTTAACTGATTGGTCGACGATCGAGAAAGAAGTAGGAGAACTCAAGGGACGAATTGCCAATATGGGACCTGTAAATCTCGAAGCGATCAGTGAATACAGTGATCTTAAGGAGCGATATGACTTTCTCAAAGGCCAAAGCGAAGACTTATGGAACTCTAAAAATAAGCTTGTTCAGACTATTGATGAGATTAACGAAACCTCGCAGACTCTCTTCAGTGAAACTTTTGAACAGGTTCGTAAAAACTTTGCTTTCACCTACGAAAAGATTTCCGGTGGCGGCGAGTCGGACCTTGTTTTAGTCGACTCTGAGGATCCGCTTGAGTCCGGCATCGACATTATTGCGCGACCTCCAGGGACGCGTCTGAAGAATGTCACACTCCTTTCTGGTGGTCAGCGTACTATGACTGCAGTAGCTCTTCTCTTCGCCATTTATATGGTAAAGCCTAGCCCATTCTGCGTACTAGACGAGATTGATGCTGCACTAGATGATGCTAATATCGGCCGATTCTGCGATACTCTAAGTGGCTTCACTGATAAATCGCAATTCCTCATTATTACGCATAATAAGCGTACAATATCGAATGCTGACACCGTCTTTGGTGTCACTATGCCAGAAAAGGGTGTCTCCAATCTGGTTTCTATGCGCTTCAATGATGGAAATAAGCGCTAGAAAATAGCCACTTTAATGAGCCTAGTCCCTGATCGCTTCTAATTAGCTACTTGTATCTTGTATTTTGGTAAAGGCCCAGTCTAGCCAAGGCAAAAGTGCTTTGATGTCAGCTGTATCCACGGTGGCTCCGCCCCATATACGCAGGCCTGCAGGCGCGTCTCGATAGCTTCCAAAGTCATAGCCTACGTCTTCATTTTCGAGCAGACTTACTATCTGATTGGCCTTGTTCGCTTGTTCATCAACGGGGAGTGCTTGATACCATTCGGCTGTGATTTTAAGGCAGATTGAGGTATTAGAAACGGTGGCTGGATCTTCAGCTAGGAAGTCAATCCATTCAGTTTGGGCTACCCAGTCAGAGATGGCCTTGAGATTTGCTTCGGAACGTTTGATCAGTTCAGAGAGCCCTCCTATAGACTCAGCCCAGCGCAGTCCATCGACTGCATCTTCCACGCACAGTAAAGATACAGTGTTGATAGTTGCTCCCCTGAAAATTCCATCGATCAATTTACCGCCCTTGGTCATACGAAAGATTTTAGGTAAGGGCCAATCGGGTGTGTACGTTTCCAAGCGATCAATTGCTCGAGGGCTAAGAACTATCATGCCGTGGGCACCTTCGCCACCCATGACTTTTTGCCAGGACCAGGTCACAACATCTAGCTTTGTAAAATCGATATCCATCGCAAAGACCGCAGAGGTAGCATCGCAAATAGTAAGACCCTTTCTTTGGGAGGGGATCCAGTCTAGATTAGGCACTTTTACCCCGGATGTGGTACCATTATAGGTAAAGACAACATCGTTTTCGCAGTTTACTTTGGAAAAATCGGGTAGTTGTCCGTATTCGGCTATGTGATGATTTACATCTTGGAGTTTTAATTGTTTGATCGCGTCTGTCACCCAACCAGAGCCGAATGATTCCCACGCACACATTTCCACGCCACGTTCACCGAGGAGTGACCACATGGCCATCTCTACGGCACCAGTATCAGAGGCAGGAACTATGCCGCAGACATAGCCTTCCGGCAGCCCAAGAATATTCGATGAGCGGTCGATGACCTCTTGGATGCGGGCCTTAGCCGGTTTAGCGCGGTGAGATCGACCGACGATGGCGCCTTTGAGCGCATCTAGTGACCATCCTGGGCGCTTACAGCAAGGACCTGATGAAAAGAAAGGACGATTTGGCTTTATATTAGGTTTCATGATAAGTGGTATTTAACATAGGATCCCATCGAGGGTTGTCCACATAAGTTATGGGAGATTTTTTGTTGAGGTCAGAAAAATATATCACACAAAAGTATGAATCTTCTGTTCTTGGGCTCCGAGTAATTACTTCAAACTTTAGAGAGAAAAAATGCACGTTGTTTTTCGCTAATATTCAGCCCGCATTTTTCCATAACTTGTAACATATCTTCCCAAGCAAGGCGCTTTGTTTTTAGTGTGTTATTTCGCAAGAGATAAGATGGATGAAAAGTGATAATTACAGGGATGCCTTGAAAGCTGGACCATGTGCCCCGCACATCACTGAAATTCTGATCGAATTCATCACCAATTAAGCCCTTCGCAGCCGCATTTCCTAACGCTACGATTACTTTAGGTTTAATAATATCGATTTGTGCTCTTAAATAGGGCATGCAGTGGGCAATTTCTTCGCCTGTGGCTGGACGTTCTCCGTAGGGTTTATTATGCGACGGGCGCCATTTCATTATATATGTTAGATAGGTACTCTCACGGGTGAGTCCCATAGCGGTGATAATTTTGGATAGTAAATTACCTGCCTTTCCAATAAATGGTTTGCCAGTTAGCGCTTCATCGACACTGGGGGCCTCCCCACAGAAAAGAATATCTGCATCAGTCGAGCCTGCGCCTAAGACTACTTTTTCTGGCTCTTTAAGCTGTGCTCGGCATAGTTCGCTGGTGTGGATCATCTCACCTAGCGAAGCCATTTGAGTTCCACTATCGCCCTTACTGAGTTGAATTTTGGGAGCTTTGGGAAATTGAGCCTTTTTTTGCTCCGCAGTATTCGAGGCGGTCGTGGTAGGTGCTTTCTTTGCTTTAGAGCCTTCCACAACAGCGCTAGAGTCCCTATCTTGTGTCTCTTTGTTCCTATTAGCGTTAAGTAATTCTTTAGCGCAATTCAATTGCTCTAAAGTATTGTCTTCGACAAAAATCCTATCAATGCCATCCCTTTGTAAGCGCTTAAGCTCATTTGCAATTGCTTCTAGGTCTGATGACATGTGTAGAGATTTGCTCAAGCTATCGTCTAGGTCGAGTCACTTTTAAAGAGGACTTAAAATATTAATATCAAAGACCAAGTTTATGCCATTGCCTTTTTAAGGGCTAAAAACCTAGCCAAAGAAGGAGCAGCAGACAAAGTAAGCATGCAGATGGAAAATACTAAGAAGCCAGCCGGATTACCCAAAGAGGTAATAGCAGTCACGCCTAGAAGCCATCCCCATGACGTTATTCGGTAACTTTTATCTAGATTTCCGATCCAGAGCCAAGTGTGTTGAGCCGTTACGATGAGTGCAGCTAGTACCAAAGCAATATGACTCTGTCTCTCGGGCGCGATCAAAGCGCTGATAACGAAGAGCACAGTAATTATATTTCCCATCAACACAAAAAAAGAATTCGGCCGACGGATACTTTTTACCCGTTCTTTAATTTGCAATTCTGCATAAACAGTTGTGGCAACTGCTGCCATCAGAATAGAGAGTGCCCATACGTAGTATAAGCTATTAATTGGAACTGCGTAATGTCTGACTAAAAACTCTAGAAAAAAGCACTTTGTAAAAAGTAGGCTCCAGAGTGCCATTATTAATTTCAATCGAATATCGCTGTTAAATGAGTCTTTCATTTCAATCTTTGTGCTAGACATACTTATTCGAGGCACACTACTAATAAAGATTACCTTACTTTCGCAATGTGCAATTAAGTTTGCTGATTTTACCAGTGGAGCATTTATTTTTGCCATGTATTTGGAGCAATTAAAGACCGATTTAGAACGAATAGCCGGAAAGTGCGAAATGAAATCTGGGGAGACTATGACCCAAGTCTTGGCAAGGTTGGACACGAACGCCCATTTGGAGAGCACTCCTGCTAAGCTAAAACACTACCTATTGCAGCGCAGTTATATAAAAGCGCTTGCTTGGATCGAAGACCCCAGAGCGCCCCATCAAGTGTGAGTAGTAGCAAAAAAAGCAAGATTTCGACCGACGGAGGCAATTTTTTGCAGACCGACGCGTTTGCCGGATTAAAATCTAATACTTCGCTCGAGGTTACCCCCAATGTAAATTCTAAGACGACCGATAAAACGATATCGCTTAAAAAGCCCAAAGGCCGTGTGGAAGTCCGTCGAGAGAAGGCTGGTCGTGGCGGTAAGACGGTGACCACTCTGAAGGCTTTTCCAAAACATATACCACTCAAAATGCTTGAACGAATGACCTTTGAATTCAAGAAGACATGTGCTTGTGGTGGCACATTAAAAGGTCGTGCTATCGAGCTGCAGGGGGATGTCTGTGATCAAGTCTGTGATAAGCTCATAGCGGACGGCTTTCAGCCAGTTAGGGCGGGCGGTTAAGTCTAGACTTTTCGCTTTTTTGATCAGTCTGGAAAATTTACCTAGTAATAGAGCTCAGAGTTACCCTTTAGATCTCGAGCCAATCGAGAAGGGCTTCCTCTTTGTCTATTCTTAAATCAGTACGATACTCGGATGCTAATTCGCTTTGATAGGCGGATTCTGAAAATCGTTTACCATGAAGTAAGACTCGGGCTCTTTGTCCAGGAGCTCGGACAATGCGCCCGAGTGCTTGGTGAATGCGCCGCATAGCTGGCCGAATGTAGGTCTGAGTAAAAGCATCCTCTTGCGAGCCTTCAGTACACTGAGCCATTTTTGTTTTCTGAACGAGGTTTACCTCGGGAAGAGCAGGTCCCACGATCATAATTTGGTCGATACGTCCACCCATTAGGTCAATACCCTCTGCGTAGCTACTACCCAAAACGAGAAACAGTGCGTCAGCGGTAAGTAAACCTTGCTCTATAAAATCTTTTTGTTCGCTTAGATTTACGCCTCGGGGTTGTCGCATAACTCGTAGTTCAGGCCGTGCTGCTTCGAGGTAAGCTAGCACATTGTCTGCGTATTGATAAGATGAGAAAAAGACTGCGACCGGCACTCCTGGACTAAAATGACTCAATAGTGCCACTGTCCTCGCTGTTGTTTCGTAGTGTTTACTTCTAGATTTTAGGCGTGTATCGACACGACAATCGATCGCAACATTGTAGGCGTTCTCGCGCCAGGGTGCGTGACCTTGTGCGATCGTAATTAAATCACTATTTAAACCACAGCTTTTTTCAAAGGTGTCGAAGGGGGCTAGAGTAGCAGACATCATAATTGCTCCGCCAAAGGGTTCGAGGCAATCTTTGATCCACATGCTGGCATCAAGGCAAGTCGCTGCTAGTACACCAGCACGAGGTGCCCAGTGAAGATATTGTCTATCTAGCGCGATGAAACTTATAGCCAGTGTGGGGATACTCCAGGCAAGTTGTATTGCAAAGGGTGCAGCTTCCTCATAATTAAAAGTGGCTTGCTTGAGCTCTTCGGTAAAGTCTTCGCATAGGTCTTGCCCGATATATCTTTCGTGACTGTTAAGGACTTTTTCAGGATCTAAATCTGTAATCCATCGAGCTAACTCACTTGCGATGGAGAGCAAGTGACTGGGGGCGCCGTGCGCACGCAACTCTTCGATAGCAAAAAAATAGGTCACTGCTGGCTATTTCTGTGCTAAGGCAGTCCGCCGCACGCTTGGGTAAGTTATGCGCTTCATCAATAATTATTAGGGTGCGTCCGGCTTCGAAGCCTGGAGCATCGAGAAATATCGGACGGCTTTCGGGCGAAAAAATATAGTTGCTATCTCCTATCCAAATCTCAGCGAATGGCAGGCAAGCCTTAGTCAAAGTATAAGGGCAGATTCCTGTTTCAGCCCCAAGTTCTTGCGCGTGAGTCAAGCTAAGTGTGCCATCAATAAAAAGTTCTGATGGATGGATATCAGATTCGCGCCATCGCTGCCCGGTTTCAGTATCACACCTCTCATCGCCTGTACAGATGTGACGTTCGCTATTAATACGATGTTCGCTGCGATTACGCATTTGTATATAATGTAGATCGTGCCCGATCATCTGCTTGAGTTGGCGCAGCGTTTCTAGTTGCCCGGTTGATTGACTACTTAAGTAAATGCAGCGGTCGTAGACCCCGTTCTGCATTTGTTTAAGGGCATGCTCGAGTATGATGCCTGTTTTGCCGAAGCCTGTGGGAGCTTGCGCTAAAACGACACGGGCTTTTAGCGCAGCTTCGCTAAGGGTCTGAAAAAGTTCAGCCTGGCCTTGGCGTAGGCTCGAAAAAGCAGGTCGAATTTTGCTCTCCCTTAGCCGTTTTATGCTTGCCAAGCGTGCATTCAAAAAAGGTATGAGCCGGTCTAGTTGAAGTTCAAAAAATTTCTCTTCGCTGGACTCTAGTAAAACAGATTGGCGAGCTCCATTTTCAATATTAATAAACTGGACTTCACTTTTGATTGAGTGGTGAGCGTATTCTGGCAAAACTCGCAGAAGAGCCTGATAAATTGCGGCTTGTGCAAAGTAGTCACCGTACTGTTCGATGAGGGTTTCTTCGGCAACTGGAAGGGGGCTACGGATGGTCTTAATTTCCCTAATTAAAAATCCATTTCCGCTAGGTAAGAGCTGGTCGATACGACCGTTAAGATTGAAGATCCAGCCGCTATGCCGCCAGTTCGCGCAGACATTCACTTCAAAACGCGCTTCTGATTGTGTATTTCTGACTTCTTCTGCGGCACGCTTGTGCCACTGATGGCCGACATTTGCTCGCCAGTGGCTATGGCTATGGCTATGGCTACGGCTGCGTGCTAAGGGCTGATTGCGGAAGACGGCTAGTTCCCGCGCGCTCAGCTTTACGCTGCGCTCAAGTGGATCGATCTGCATTAGTACGGTTTCTCTTTAAAGCCGGAACATTTTACTTAATTGCGCGATGCATTTTAAGTTTTTCATTAGTATTAATGTTATTAAGGTTTGGATTACTGAAACCACAAACAGATTTATTTTTATGCGCATATTAATTACAGGAGGAGCCGGATTTCTTGGCAGCCATCTTTCTAAGCGCCTTCTAAATGAAGGTCACCAAGTCATCTGTATGGATAACTTTTTCACCGGCCATAAGCGAAATATTATTCCGTATATGGAAAATTCAAATTTTGAGTTGATGCGCCATGATGTGACCGACCCTTTTAAAATAGAAGTAGATCAAATTTATAATTTAGCCTGCCCGGCTTCTCCAATTCATTATCAGCACAATCCGATCAAAACGATCAAGACCTCTGTAATGGGCGCCATTAATTGTTTGGGCCTAGCTAAGCGAATCAATGCACGCGCATTGCAAGCATCCACTTCGGAAGTCTATGGAGACCCTTCGGTTCATCCCCAACCCGAGGGTTACTGGGGGAACGTTAATCCTATCGGGATCCGATCTTGCTACGACGAAGGTAAGCGCTGCGTCGAAACTTTGTTTATGGACTACCATCGTCAAAATGCAGTCGATATTCGCATCGCACGTGTTTTTAATACTTATGGTCCTAATATGTGCCAGCAGGACGGTCGTGTCGTTTCCAATTTTATAATACAGGCGCTACAAGGCCATGACATCACCGTTTATGGCGATGGGCAACAAACGCGCTCCTTTTGTTACTGTGACGATTTGATTGAGGGCTTTATTCGTCTTATGAATCAGGACACTGTGAAGGGTCCCATAAATATCGGTAACCCGGACGAATTCACAATTCTGGAACTAGCGAAAAAAGTTATCGATATGACAGGCAGTCGCTCCAAAGTTATTTACGAGTCGTTACCTGCCGACGACCCTAAACAGCGCCAACCCGATATTACGCAGGCAAAGGAATTTCTCGGATGGGAGCCAGAAGTATCACTCAAACAAGGCCTTAAGCCGACGATTGAGTACTTTGATCAGCTCCTGAGTGAAAGTGGAGCGTAGGGAGAGCCTGTATAATTACTGGAGAAAAGGGTTGCGTCACAAATTTTAGAGCTTAGCTTTCGCACCTTTTTTATAACAATACTAACAATTTTATCATGGCCAGAGAGCACATCATTCTAGAATGCACAGAAGCCCGAGCTGAGGGTAAGCCCGTTTCACGTTATATGTCTACGCGCGACAAGAAACAGCAACCCGACCGTGTCGAGAAGAAGAAGTACAACAAGTTTCTTCGCCGCCATACGCTTCACCGCGAGATAAAGAGCTAATCTAGCCACTCAGATTTTTTCACCAAACCCGCCTCTACTGGCGGGTTTTTTATGCGGTTTGCCTATTTATTGAAAATTTATTTGTCAGCGATCGTTCATTTTAAGAAACTGCCAATTTCTCTTAATGGACAAAGCTCAATTTTTTCAATGTCTTCTTTCGACACTTCGCCAAGAAGTACATAACGCCGTCAATGCTGCTAAAGATGCCGCTGAATATGCGACAAATGAAGAATCGCGCGCGCAATCACAGTGGGATACGCAAGGCCTTGAGGCTTCTTACCTGGCAGCAGGTCAAGCCAGCCAAGCTCGCCAATGGGCGGATGCTATAGAAAATCTGCAATCCGAACGCGAAGATTTACTTAAGTCTAATTCTAATGTATGCTTGGGAGCGCTCTTTAGTTGTAGTTTTGGTGACTGTGTTGAATATTTCTTTTTTGCGGGCACTGCTGGTGGACAGAGCATCCTCTTAGACGGTCAGGAAGTGACGGTAATTACCGCGCAGTCCCCATTGGCAGGACGTTTGATGGGTCTTAAGGCCGGCGATAGCTTCAGTATGCCCAATGGATCGAGTGGGCAAATCTTGACGATTGAGTAATTCTAAATCCATATTGTTTGTATGCCAGCAATCGATGATTTAATAGAAACTGTAGCTGCACTACGCGACCCCAAGGCGGGATGCCCTTGGGATATTGAGCAAGACCACCAGTCGATCGCCGAATGCTTAATCGATGAATGTTGCGAACTACTCCAAACGATCGATCGCTTAGATTTAGATCATATGGAAGAGGAACTCGGTGATGTTCTTTTACAAGTAATTATGCATGCACGGATGGGGCAGGAATTGGGGCATTTTGATTTCGAAAGCATTTGCCAAGAGATAAACGAGAAACTCATCCGCCGCCACCCGCATGTCTTCGGATCTAGTGAATTGGAAGACTCAGATGCTGTTCTAAACCAGTGGGATAAAATTAAGTCAGCTGAGCGTAAGCGAGGTCCAGAGCAGGCTGGGAAATTTAAAGATTTACCGCGCCAATTGCCCGCGCTGATGTACGCGAAGGATATATATAAGCAGATTCAAAAGATGGCGATTCCTTTGGAGGGCTTGGTCGACCAAGATGCTATAGACGCTGCCTCAGATTCAATGAGCGACGAGGTTGCGCTAGGAAAGCAACTCTTCGAGCTTGCAGCTGCATGCCGCAGTCGTGGAATCGATCCAGAATCGGCGCTGCGGCGGCACACACAAAATCTAGTAGATAAGATAGAAGAGCTCTGAGTTATATACTACGAATATGAATTTCACCACTACTGCTGGAGAGTCGGTGCCCGTTAATATTCGGCGGCGTAAAGGCACTAAGCACTTGCGCCTGAGTATCGGGCAGCGCAATCAAGTAGTCGCCTCTGTGCCCTGGCACACAAGCGATCGCACCGTAGTCAATTTAATCGATGAACAAAGGCAATGGTTAGAAGGGCAGCTAAGCTCTGCACCGAAAGTTTATTCCTTGATTAAGTGGCTAGCGAAATACCCGCATCTTACTGCTAGTGGAGATGTATTCGATGTACGTATCGAGCCTAGTGTAAAACGCTCAGCTGATTATATTTTTGACCAAGGCGGGGCGGTCCTGGTCTTACGCTTGCCGCGTATTGAAGAACGCTACCTGCGTGCCTTGGTATGTCAATTTGCTAAAGACGCTTTAGTTTGTCGCGTGGCCTACCACTCAAAGTGTCTAGGGTTAAAATTTGGAAGTTTGTCAGTTCGCGACCAATCCAGTCGCTGGGGCTCCTGTTCGGCGCGGCGTGGCATTTCATTAAATTGGCGACTGCTCTTACTTTCTCCAGCCCTTCAGGATTACATTATTCTTCACGAATTAGCACACCTCTCAGAGATGAATCATAGTAAGCGATTTTGGTCCTTACTTGATCACTATGACCCCTTGCGAGTCGTGCATGAGGAGGAACTCGATCAGATCAGCGCCAAACTGATGCGTGTAGGAAGGTCGGAATTAAATTACTAATAAACTTTACAAGAGTAAAAATTACCCTGCGTTTATGTAGACTTCACCCGTGTGTCATAAAAACTCAGTATTATGTAAAGAATCGTACCGATAACTATGCCGCTGTCGGCTAAGTTAAAAGTGGGATAGTGGCCTGTCGGCATGATATAGGGGATATGGAAGGGAAAGCGAAAATCGAGGAAATCAATAACGTGTCCATGCACCAATCGATCTAGGGTATTACCTAAAATACCACCAATAAGTAGTCCAAAGGCCAACTGCATTGGAAGTCGGTGTAATTCCAAATGATGCCTTAGTAGGTAAATGGCGATTAGGGCGAGGACTGCTACGATCGATAAGAATCCGCCGTAACCTGAGAACATACCCCAAGCAGCGCCTTCATTACCGACATGAATAATGTAGAAGAAATTTTCTATTACCTCCACTCGATCGTAGCTGTCGATTCTTAGAGTCTTAAAAATTAATATTTTTGTTATTTGATCTAAAGCAAAGAGAATAGAAGCCACGCCTAGTAGGTATTGGTAGCGCAGTAACCTAGAGAGAGTTTTTGTGAACATCGTAAAAAAATGAGGTAGGGTTATTTACTAGTCAGTGGGTCTATGCGCTTTCTGGCATATCTCGAAAAAATACACTAACTTTACCCACTTTGCCTATACATTCGCAGCCCAGCTTTTCCTGGATTTTAGTAGAACATTTTTGGATAACAGAACGGTCTGACTCAAAGCGGATTTTAATTAGGCCATTTTTAGTCAGAGCGGTCTCCACCTCCGTAAGGACGGTTTCACTCAGACCGTGTTTTCCAATGTGAAGATGTGGCTTCAAGCGTTGTGCGAGACCGCGCAGCTCTTTTTTCTCTGCGCTGGTAAGTGGTCGATTTTCCATTACACCTTTTTAGTTATAAGCTCTTTCACGACGAGCACAAAAGTCTCTAACTTGGGTTGCCATGTTTGAGATAAATGATCAATGTTAAGTAATGCTTATTAGAAACCATTTGGCTATTTTGTCCGTATTTTTGACCTTGTGGTTATCCGCTTGCTATACGGTGCCTCAGACTGGTCGCTCTGCTCTACATTTGGTACCTTCAGATCAACTGGCATCGATGGCTGCCATTCAATTTGGCCAAATCAAAAAAGAAAGCGCGATTTCTACCGATCCTAAGTACAATGCTATGGTGCAACGTGTCGGTAAGCGTATCGCCCGAGTTGCTAAGACTGACATGCCCAATGCAAAGTGGGATTTTGTCGTCTTCGAGAATGACGATTTGATTAACGCATTTGCTATGCCGGGGGGTAAAGTAGCAGTTTATACTGGAATTTTCCAAGTAGTGAAGAGTGATGAAGATCTTGCTGTTGTCATAGGTCATGAAGTGGCGCACGTAGCAGCGGGGCATAGTAACGAGCGCGTTTCACAGAGACTGCTCGCGGCGGGTGGGGCACTTGCTCTACAGCTCGGCACTGGTGATATGGACAGCATGGACCGCCGCTTGCTTCTTGCTGCGTACGGAGCTGGTGCGAGTGTTGGCGTTATGCTACCCTACAGTCGATACCACGAAAATGAGGCTGATCAGATTGGTCTGTTCTATGCCGCGAAGGCGGGCTATGATCCACGAGCAGCAATTGACTTTTGGGAGCGTATGAGTGCCCTAAGTAATGGAGTACTTCCAGAGTTTCTCTCCACTCATCCTTCCGGTGGCACACGTATACACAGGCTTAAAGAATACATGCCTGAAGCCATGCGAGTTTATAAAAATAGTTACGGTGTTAGCCTTTAAACTTCCATTAACTGCATAGCTTTCGAGCTTGTTCTGGTAGTTGCACACACAAATTTTCAAAAATTTTACACTTAGATTCGAATCGTAACGCCAGTTCAATTTATAAAGTAATCACTCTATGCAAGTACCACTCGAAGCACTTAAAGAATATATCCGATTTTCTTCTGTATCTACGGATCCCGCATATGCGCAGGGCATGCGTGGCGCGCGTGCATATGCGAAGAAACTACTCGAGCAACTCGGCTTTAAGGTCGAAGTTGTCGAGACGGACCTACATCCAATACTTCTTGCCGAGCGTCACGGTTCGCCGGATTGGCCCCACGTGGTTCTCTACGGGCATTACGACGTTCAACCAGCGGATCCCTTTTCACTTTGGACAGATGAGCCTTTCGAGCCTACGGTGCGTAGCGGTCGTCTCTACGGAAGGGGTGCAGCCGATAACAAGGGGCCTACTATTGTGCATATGGCAGCGCTTGCTCGTGTGCTTGAAAAGAAGCCTGACCTTCCGCTTAATATCACCTATGTGATCGAGGGCGAAGAAGAAATCGGCAGTCCGAGTATGTCGACCTTTTTTGATAAATACGCGCAGCGACTAGCTAAGGCTGATTTTATGTTAGTCTCGGATACTGGTATTCCGAACACAGAGCAAATCGTTATAACTACTGCTCTGCGCGGTCTTGTAGATTTAGAGATTAAATTACGTGGACCGAAAAGTGACTTGCACTCCGGTATTCACGGTGGAGCAGTCTACAATCCACTCCAAGCCTTGATGGAAATTTGCGCCTCCTTGCACAACTCGGATGGATCAGTAAATGTGCCAGGGTTTTACGACGATGTTGTGCCCGTGTTTGATTGGGAACGAGATGAGCTCAAACGCTATCCTGAAACACTCGAGAGCTATCGCCAACTTCTTGACGTATCTGCTTTCTATCCAGCCAATGGATTGAGTCCCCTCGAGGCTGTACGATTTGGTCCTACTCTCGAGTTTAATGGTATAGGGGGCGGTTATCAGGGAGAGGGCTCTAAAACTGTTATCCCCAGCGAAGCTTTTGTTAAGGTCACCTGCAGACTCGTGGCAAATCAGGATCCGGTTAAGGTTCAAAAACAAATTATTGATGCCGTGCATAGTCGTTGCCCCGAGGGTATTAGACTATCGATTCGAGAGGGTGGCATTGCGGAGGCGTATTTAGTAGTTCCTCCCGATCGCCCAAATACCCCCGTCGATCAGCCGGCTGCTCTAGCGAGTGCCTTTCGGGCAGCTGATACCGCAATTGCAGATCAATTCGGTAGAGCTCCTATCTATTTGCGCGAGGGCGGGAGCATACCTGTTATCGCGGACTTTAAAAAGCGGGCGGGCCTCGATGCAATTATGATCGGGCTCTTCACACCTTTGGATAATCTGCACGCACCTGACGAAAGTTTTAGCCTCGAACTCATGGACGATGCCATTGTTACATTTGAACGAATTTTTGAAAGCATTGCTAAGTCCTAGGACAGCGGTATTGGGCTCTTAGGTTTCAAGAATAAGCCATTTTTCTATTTTTCCAACAGATCAAAAGTTTTCCGCTTCCATGCTAAAGAGTAGAGATGCATTAGGACTTTATTGCCACGTACCTTTTTGTGCATCGACCTGTGATTTTTGCGCTTTTTACCAGAAAAAGCCCTTGCGTGGAGATCTGGACGTCTATCTCGAAGCGATGGACTTGGAGTTTGCTCAGATACCTTCCAATCGAGCGGTTGACACGGTCTTTTGGGGCGGGGGAACACCGGGCTTGCTATCGGCAAAAGACTTAGATCGCCTTGGAAGTTCGATGCTCGCTCGGTTGCCTGAGCCACCGAAAGAGTGGACTGTCGAGATGGCTCCATCCACAGTAAAGGCCGATAAACTAGAGGTATTGCGCGAGCTCGGTGTAAGTCGCATTTCCATGGGCGTTCAGAGCTTTAATCCAAAATTACTAGAGTCGCTCGGCCGCTTACATAAACCGAGGCAGATCTACAATGCTTGGGAGCGGGTGCAGGCCGCAGGTTTTGCCCAGACTAACCTAGATTTGATGTTCGCGATTCCTGGGCAGAGTATAGATCAGTGGGAGGCTGATATTCGTGAGGCAGTGCGGTTATCTCCAACGCATATTTCTACCTATTGCTTAACCTTTGAAGAGGATACGGCACTTTATGTAAAACTCTCACAGGGTAAGGTTTCAATCGATGAAGACAAAGAGTTGCGCTTCTACGAACTTGGGTGGGAACTACTCGATGAGTTAGGCTACAAGCAATACGAGATATCCAACTTTGCTCATTCAGGTAGCAAGTGTAGGCATAATATGAATACTTGGAGGATGCACGAATGGATCGGTTGTGGCCCCTCCGCTGCGAGCCAATACTGCGGAGAGCGTTACCAAAGACCTGCGGATTTGGAAAAGTGGAGCGTAGCTTTGGAGGGATCAGACTTTCCTAAGACCGAGCGCGTGGCATTAAGCGAGGACATTCTCCTGACCGACGCCATTGTTTTTGGCCTTCGAATGAACTGTGGCGTCGATCTGGATTCTTTAAAGGCGCGCTTTGCACAAGCTACTTGTTGGGGCGAATTAGAGGCCGCCCTTGCGAAATTTAATTCAGAAGGATTGGTCGAATTAACCGGCAATCAGGCTCGTCTGACGCAGCGTGGCCGACTTCTGTGCGATGCAGTGGGCAGTGAGCTGATAAAACGGACCGCTACGCCGATCTATTCGTAGCGGCGACGCAGGTTCGTTGGTAGTATACCGAGTTCTTCTCGGTATTTAGCTACTGTGCGACGAGCGATTTTAATATCTTTCTCCTTTAGTTGCTCGACGATATTCTGATCACTAAATGGACTAGTTAGATCCTCTTTTTCAACGATATGAATAATGATATCTTTGATAGTTTTGTTCGACACAGTCTCGCCATTCTTCGCTTCGTAGCCTGGAGTAAAAAAATATTTAAATGCAAATACCCCATGCGGAGTACGTATATATTTGTTAGCTATTGCTCGACTGACGGTTGTTTCATGAACGCCGACAGTGTCCGCTATAGTTCCCATTGTTAGCGGACGAAGTTTTGAAACACCCACTACAAAAAAATCGTTTTGAAACTTTAATATCTCACGAGTGATTCGTTCGATCGTTTGCTGTCGCTGCTCGATTGAATTAATGAGAAACTTCCCTGAGCGCATACGCTCTAGCATGAATTCCTTCTCGCTCTTACTTAATGTTCCTTTGGAGAGCATTTCTTTGTAGGTACTGCTTATTCGCAGGCGAGGTATATAGTCGTTATTGAGTACGACCTGCCACTGATCGTATTCGTCTTGGTACACTGACACATCAGGCTCGACTACAGTGTTAGAGTCCGTGCTGAAGCGCTTTCCTGGCGCTGGTTCTAGGGTCGATATTTCCTCTATAGCAGCTTGTATATCCTCTGGGCTAGCACCAGTCTTTCGTTTTAGTTCTGGTACACGTCGGCGCACCAATAAACTGAAGTGCTCGCGTAAAATTTTAGCAGCAAGCGAATCGCCGCGTCCGCGTATTTCTAGTTGGGTAGCAAGGCAGTCTTCTAGATTTTTTGTTCCGATACCAACAGGGTCGAAGCCCTTTAGTAGGCTCGAAGCTTTTTGCAAAATTCCGTAAGGAATCTGGGCATTTAATGCTATATTTGAGATGGTTTCATTTAGGTATCCACTGTCGTCAATACTACCTATTAAATAAAGAATCGCCTCACGCTCTTCACTACTACAGTCCGTTAGTTCTGCTTGCCTGATCAAGTGTTGCTGCAAGGAAGTACTCTGCGTTAAAGAGTCGAGGAAGTAATCCCGCCGTGCCGAATCCTCAGGATTATAGGGCTGTCCGGTATTTTCTTGAGCAAACTGTTCGCGCATATCCTCGCTCATTCGCTCCATGACTCCAAAATCATCTGCGTTGAAATTAAGCTCTTCGTCAGCCTCGCGCTCGTTTTCGTTCGTCGACTCTTTATGTTCTTCAATACTCGTATTCTCTAGGGCTAGCTCCTCGAGTAATGGGTTGGCTTGTAGTTCCTCTAAAATCGAGCTCCGCAGCTCCATGGCGGGCGCTTGCAAAATCTTCAACGAGTTGCGCAACTGTGGCGCCAGAACTAGCGTCTGGGACTGCTTTTGTACTTGCTGGAAACCTTGTGAGCTCATGCTAGTTTTTAGAATATTACTTAAATCAAATCTTTGGATAAATTTTGCGGTAGTGCAGTTAAACAAGCGGAATTGTCTTAGTTTAGGGGGCTAGTTATCGATAGATTCTGAGGATCTTCACACTTTTGGAAACAGCTAAGCGTATCTTCTGTTTTATAAGTCATCAGGACTGGGGTTACTTACTATTTTTCGCTAATTATTTTGAGAAATCTCTTTTTTAAAAGTTTTGTGCAAGAATATTTATCAATCTAGCATGAAAAATGCTAGCGTATTTTTATTAAAACTAGACCAAGGTATTTACGAATACTGTAAGCAGTGGATTTATTAGTATATTCTTAATCCAAATTTATTCTATTTTTCCATTAATTTAAGAGGCTTGTGGGTTACTACTTTTCCTCGCTGCTTTGAACGTTTATCTCTCTTTTTTGTTTAGGGATGACATCGCCCCCTCGGTTAGCGGCAGTTATTGACAGTAATGACCAAATTGATTCTTTAGGTGCATGCTTTCGTTTACTGATAAATCCGTAGCTCAAATTCGCCAATTAGAAGCAGAAAAGGCGAAGGAGGGGCAATTACTACGCATATTTGTAGACGCTGGAGGCTGTTCGGGCTTCGAGTACGGTATGTCTTTTGACGAAAAAAAAGAGGAGGACCAGGTTCTCGAAAGTAATGGAGTCTCTTTTCTAATAGATGAAACAAGCCTGGAGTATTTAAATGGCAGCGTGGTTGATTTTGATGATGGTCTGAACGGGAAGGGCTTTGATATAAAAAACCCCAACGCAAACAGCACCTGTGGCTGCGGCCGTTCGTTTAATTAAATAAGCCTAAGCTTTCTCGCTTTACGCTTGCCTTGTGATAGGGGGCTGGTATCCATCTTCGCTCTTTTACTTACTAAGAGTAATAGAGATGGGGCATTCCGCTTCGCTAACTAACATAATACCAAAAGAAACTTTGTTTCTCCCGAGCTAGTATTTCGGGCTTTGAACCTATCATGAATATAACACCAAAAGACCTACTCGACGCAGGCGTACATTTCGGCCACCAGCTTCGCCGCTGGAATCCAAAGTCCAAGCCTTATGTCTACGATAACAGAAACGGGATCTCCATCATCGACTTGGAGAAAACCCACGCTCTTCTCGAAAAAGCCTATGCTAAGGTAGAAGAAGTAATCGCTTCTGGTAAAGACATCCTCTTTATCGGCACTAAAAAGCAAGCGCAGGAAATCGTGCGCGAAGCGGCCACTGCTAGTAATATGCCTTTCTGCGTGAATCGCTGGATGGGTGGAGGCCTCACTAATTTTACTACCATCAAGAGCTCACTTGCGAAATATCGTAAATTTCTCAAAATGGATCAAGAGGGCGAGTTGGAAAAGCTTCCAGGTAAGGAAGAAGCTGCCATACGTCGCCAAATGAGCCGAATGAATCGTAATTTCGAAGGCATGCTCGGTGTAGCCGAACTGCCCGCTGCAGTATTTATTATAGATACTAAAAACGAAGAGATTGCAGTTACAGAAGCCAAGCGCCTAGGTATCCCAGTAATAGGTCTAGTCGATACTAATTCGGATCCGACGATGCTGGACTACCCGATTCCTGGCAATGACGATGCGGTGAAATCAATTCGTATCATCGTCGATACGATTCTCGAAGCAGCGCAGAGCGGTCTTTCCCAGCGTGAAGCTAAGAAGGTTCAGAAAAGCGCAGGTCCTATAAAACGTGATCAAGTATTCGAGCAGCAAGAAGATATCGAAGTGACTTTGCCTGCTGGCTATGGAGAAGAGGATGAGGACTCAGCTGAAGAAGCTCCAGTAGCTCAGGCTCCTGCAGCCGAAGCTCCAGCATCAGAAGAGCCCGCTGTAGAACCAGCCCCTGAAGAGCCGGCTAAAGAAGAGGCAGCTGTAGAAGAAGCGCCAGTAGAAGAAGCTCCCGCAGAGGAATCTGCACCGGAACCAGAAGCTGCTCCAGAAGCTACGGAAGAGTCAGAAGAAGAATCAAAGTAGTCGATCTTCCTTAGGATTTTAAAATTTAATTAATAGAAATAAAAATGAGTGTAGAAATTAATGCTAAAATGGTCGGTGAACTGCGCGAGAGCACAGGCGCCGGACTTATGGATTGTAAAAAGGCCCTAGTTGAATCTGCGGGTGATATAGACGCAGCTGTAGAGATTCTTCGTAAGAAGGGGATGGCCACAGCTGCTAAGAAAGCTGGTCGCGAAGCCAGCGACGGTCTGATCGATACCTACATCCACTTAGGTGGTAAGGTCGGCGTTTTAGTCGAGGTCAGCTGTGAGAGTGATTTCGTCGCGAAGACCGATGATTTTAAACAGTTTGTCAAAGACATCGCTATGCACGTTGCAGCAGCGAGCCCTGCATGTGTTTCCCGTGATAGTATCGACCCAGAGGTTCTCGCCGCTGAGCGTAAAGTAGCTGAAGGACAGGCCGAAGGTAAGCCCGCTGCCGCGATCGAAAAGATCGTCGAAGGAAAGCTTAATAAATTCTTAAGCGAGTCCTGCTTGCTCGAGCAAGCATTCGTCAAGAATCCCGACCAAACGGTCCAAGAGTTATTAACTGCGATGATCGCCAAGATGGGCGAGAATATGCAGATCAAGCGCTTCGCCCGCTTCCAAGTCGGCGCTTAATTTCTAGTTCTACAGATTTACTTCTAGAGGCCCTCCACCTAAAAGTGGGGGGCTTTTCTGTGCATAGCCCGTAGGAATGTGTGGAATGTCTTGCTAGTTTTGAATCTTTTCCCAACGTATTTGGGTACTGTTGAGGGTGTAGCTCAGTTGGATAGAGCATCGGTTTTCTAAACCGACGGTCGGGGGTTCAAATCCCTCCGCCCTTGCCAGTTTGGATAAGCTTTTGTAGCCGTTTAGGGTCAATTGTGCACTAGGGCACATTTGTAGTATTTAGATCGTTTGATTTTATATTTGTTATCTATTGTAAGTACTTTCATTTGACAGAGCATAATGAATATATTTTCATGCTCATAATTTCGAATCTATACTGCCCTATTAATTATGAATTATAACAAATTCCTATTCTTTTTACTCTTTAATTTTTCGCTTTGCGCCGCGTTACACGCTGGCATGCAAGACCGCGCTTATAATGAGGTCCTGATCGACAATGTGACGCACCCAAACGGTGGTAATGTAACTCTAGATGTCGGCCCAGATGGTCGTATCTATTTAAGCTATGGATATACATATGATAGCACTATTGAAGATGACATAGACGGCTGGGTCGAGGTTTATAGTGCTGAGGGCGTATTGCTAACTACTATCGACCGAAGTTATATTTCTTATTTTTCAGATAATCCGAATTCTACATTTGGCCCAGAAAAAGTATTGCCAGGGCCGGGAGGTATTTTTACAATTCGTGAGGGCTATTGGGGAGAAAGCAGAGTCTTCGATAGTAACTTTCAAGAATACAGACCTTTCTCTGGTTACCGGGATGGGTGGACTCGTTCCTTAGATGGCGGTTTTGTGACTTTTAATTATGACGGTGGCTTTTATCTACAAATCAGAGACGGTAATAACTCTATCATCGAAACAACGCTGTTTGAATCTAAAAGCATATCAGATATATCGTTAAACGGTTATACTTTAACTTATACTACAAGATCTTATTATGATGAGAATGGTGCATATGTTCCTTCACGCAGAAAGAACATAACGTTCGATGTCGATGGTGTCATCCAAAGTAGAGATGATTTATCGCCTATTAATATGGGTGGAAACGATAAATATATTGGTTTTCCTACTATTGCAAACAATCAGGTCGTTGTTCCTCGCAGGGCTTACCGTACCAAGGGTGATACTAATTCTATCCCAGTTCCCAGTATCGTATCGGTCGCCCAGGTGCCAGATACTACTTTAATAGATATCACCTACCGAGTGGACGACGTAGACGATGCAACTGTCACTACCGGCATCCTAGCTAGTATGACTGACGGGCAGGGAAACACGACTCGTATTCCCCTAGCTACCTTGGCAGGTGGCACCTCAGCTAATCTTGGTGCGGCAGTAGCCACGAATACCGATCTTACTGTGACTTGGGACGCAGGTGTCGACTGGGGCGCGGCTTTTGGCGATGTCTCTTTTGATGTCTACGCAAACGATGGCAGGCCAGTACTCGGCTTTCATATGTTGACGCTGCCGCTTCCAAGCGGTGATTTAACTATATCGCGCTCACCGGTAAACGACCTAGAAATCAAAGAGGCGCTCTACTACCTGTGGGCAACAGGCCAAGGTATACGCCTTGATAATGGTCGATTAGTCGGTCAGGGCGGGGTCTTTGAGGGAGCCTCACTCGGCACTCCAGAGGCGCCAGTGACAGATACTAGCACGGACATGCTCTTTTACCAGCTAGGACTGGAAGAAGCCAGTGAAGCACAGGTAAATGCAGCGCGCCAAAGCTTCGATACCGTGTATAAATTTACCCCTAAAAATCCTATCAGGGGAGACTTGCTATATAACAGCTCATTACCTAGCTCCGTCAACGAATTGGGTTTTGATACAACAAATGATGACTCTGTTTCATACATCACTGGCAATTCTGGAAGCTGGGTAGTTCCAGCTACTACGCTACAAGCACTTGGTGAGTCCTTGTCGATCCCAGGAGCGGGTGGTAACGTAAGCTTTACTCTGCTAGACCCTAGTAATGAGGGCTGGTCGATTTCTAATTTACCTGACTGGCTTACTGCAAGCGCGTCTTCCGGAGTAGGTGACGCTACAATCACTTTAAGCGCTGCTACTGAAAATGCTAATATTGATATTCGTTCTGCTACTGTCGATATTAATAATGGTGCAACATCAATAACTGTGTCTCAAAATTCTAATATTTTTCCTGATAATTTCGCCGATCGCTACGCCTTAACGGGCAACTCTGGTTCGTTTACGATTAGCAATGTAAATGCTACTACAGAATCAGGTGAGCCAACGCACTATGAAGGTGGGGAAAATTCGCTTTGGTTTACTTTTACAGCTCCTGGTTCCGGAGAATTTTACTTTGATGTCTCCGCTAACTATAGCACTAGCATCTCAATTTACTTAGGAGATGAATTAGCGGCGCTTGAGTCTTATAATAGTGAGATCTACAATGCATATATTTACCCTAGTCAGGGGGGTCAGACTTATCATATCGCAGTTTCTACACCCAATAGTAATAGTGAGGAGTATAGCGGAGAGCCCGGTGACTTAAATATTAGTTATTATTTTTACTCGTATGACGACGAAGGTATCTAAGGTAGATTTTTAATTACTGTATACCTCAAATAATTAAAGACAATCTAATGAGATTCTTCCCATTTAATAGTCTGTGTGCGGTAGCTGCGAGTCTGCTCCTCTCGATCAACATAGCGTGGTCGCAGTCGGCGTATTTTTATGAGGTCTCCGACCCTTCCGGCATCGTCGATCAGTCGCAGATTTATACTATTGGGGATACAGTGAGCTCACAATTAGCGCCGCTAAGTAGCGGCTCCTTACGCTTTGCCGAGTGGCGCCTCAATGCTACCCCAGTGCGTGAGGCTGATGGCTCCGCAGCGCACCAATTTAGCTTTAGTTTGGATAGTGAAAGCACCGCGCTAGCTCACTATCTAGAATCAAGCTTAGACTCCGACGCCGATACATTGCCCGACTGGTGGGAGATGCGCTACATTGGAAATTTGGGCTTATCGGTCGACGATGATCCCGATGCCGACACGCTGAGCCTATCAGCCGAATATCAACTCGGCTACCTCCCTCAGGTCGCCGACGAAGTTCGCCACGGAGGCACTTCATCGGTAGCTTCTAATTCGTTAGCGTACTTTGATTCGGCCGCTAGTTATAAGGTTACCTTTGAAAGTAGCCCGGCAGACTTAGTGACCACAACTGAAAGCATCATTCTGCCCGGTCAGGCTGTTACCTCTCCGACCATTCCTTTACAGCAAAATGGCTATCGATTTACGGGTTGGCTCATGCAAGCTACAGGATGGATGACCGAAGGAATCCGCCAGGCAGACCCGACTGGGCGTTCGCTCTTTGATTTAGAATTTACCCCCAGCTCAAGTACTATCGTCCAAGCCAAATATGTATTGGAAACCCTCGACTCCGACAGTGATGGTCTACCTGACTGGTGGGAATTACAATACGGAGGCGGCTTAGGAGCAACAGGCGACATGGACGCCGATGGAGATGGCTTTACCTTAAGTGAAGAATATCAGCTAGGCTATCATCCATTCGTGGCAGAGACGGTAAACAGTGGCGGACTCTCCCACGCTGGTTCGGCAGTGCTTGCTTACTCCGATCCGGTCCAGTCGATAAGTATCGATTTTAGTAGTAATCCAGAGGGACTAATTACGCAGCAGACCACCTCGCTCGTTGCAGGCGATACAGTAAATGCGCCCACTGCGCCCCAAGCGGTCAATAATTATCGCTTTGTCGGCTGGTATCAAGGTGGCACTCGTCAGGCAGATGCTACCGGGCGTGCTTTGTTTGATTTAAGTTTATTGCCAACTAGTAGCGCTGACTATGTAGCGCGCTATCTTGATAAAGCCGAGGATAGCGATGCGGACGGCTTGCCCGACTGGTGGGAGCTACACTATTTAGGAGTACTGACTTACTCGGCTACGGAAGACCTCGATGCAGATGGCTTGGACTTAGCCCAAGAGTATCAATCTGGATGCAGCCCGCTAGTTGCCGATCAAGTTCGCCACGGCGGTGTCTCGGGGATAGCCAGCCAGACGCTAACCGTAAACTTAGCACCGTACCGTCTTAATATAGTTTCGGTATCTACCAACAATCCAAGCTACGGATCCGTCACTGGTGTAGGTTCCTATCAAAATGGTGAGACCGTCACTGTAAGCGCTACTGCGGCGCAGGGCTATGTATTTACTAACTGGTCGGGTGATGTTCCCGAAGGCTTTGAAACGGCGGCCTCCTTTAGCTTTACTTCCAGTGGCAGTGTAAATCTCACCGCGCAATTTGTGCCACTCTGGGAGCTAAATGTCAGCGCCTCGCACGCCGAACGCGGAAGCATAAGTAGCGCTGGTAGCTATTTAGATGGTACCGAAGTCACAGTTACTGCGA
>CABXXS010000011.1 GCA_902516225.1 Puniceicoccaceae bacterium
GAAGTTTCTAGCCAAGCAATCAGCTATACGACTGGGGTGCCGGCTATGATAGGGGCGCAAATGATTCTTACAGGCCTCTGGAGAAATTCTGGTGTTTGGAATATGGAACAGTACGATCCAGACCCTTTTATGGAAGAACTCATGAAGCATGGATTACCGTGGCAAGTGACCGAACTACCGCTAGCATAAATAGCTTTAGCGGTACATAGCTTCGATAAAAAGTAAAAACCCTCGGGATAGAGTCCACGAGGGCTTTAAAATGGAGTGAGTGAAGAGGTTCGAACTCTCGACATCTACCTTGGCAAGGTAGTGCTCTACCAACTGAGCTACACTCACGAACATTTGTAAATTTTTGTAGAATCTATAAGCAACTTCTTAAGTCAACGGGAATTTTAGTAAAAGCATGAAGCATCCAGGCAGATGAGAATCACTCAAGCTCTAGTTCCATAACTAAGTTACGACGTACATTATTAGACAAAGAAAACAAACCATTACTCTCAAGGTAAGACGCCATTTCATCTTCTATTAAATAACGGATTAGAGAAACTAATTTTGATTTGTCACGCTGATTATAAGCGATACAAAAAGGCAAACGAATCGGATAATCACCATGATGAACATTATTAGAAGTTGGTCCGAATGCGGGGCTGTCGTCATCCCTACTAATCATAAGTGTCTTAAGGCCACTTTTTTTAGGTAGTCTAGGCATAAGAGCAATCGCAGAGCCGTTTGAAATTATAAGATCCTCAACATTATCCACCTGTTCGATGGACACGTTTGAATTCAAAGAAGTGCCATTTAAGACATAGTGCCTGAAGAGCTCTAGCGTAATGCTATTTTCGCTTATACCCAAGCATGGATAAATGTTGCGGCTACCCAAACCAGAAAATCCTAAATCCCCCCATGTATTGACACTCAACTCTTGTCGTGAGCCGAAAATGCCCCCCAATTCTTTCATACTGATCTCTTGGATCGGATTCGACTGTTTGACCACTACCATAGATGCATCATAAGCAAATGGGGAAACAATGAACTCACCACGTGGCGATCGATTATCATCCGGCAAGGCGACAATCGCTAAGTCGACCTCATCTGAGCGAAGTTTATCTAATGCAGGTAGACTTCCAATACTCTCTATCACTAGGGTAAACTCATTCTGATCCGCGTGAGCCTCTAGTGGGGCTTGTATAGAACTAGCAATAAGATCTGAGACAGCTATGCGGAATTCCTCAGCCTGCAATGTTGCAAAGCATAGAATATAAATAGGTAGTAAAGTTTTAAAAAGATTCATAATTCTTAAAAAAGAAAGGGTAATACGTTCTAGATATTAATTTATCCTGTGAATATCACAGCTATTGAGTCAAACAATTAGCATACGAAGTACGGTTTACTCCTTAATGTCGAGTTCTGGCCACTGGATTAGTTTACGGTGGAGTGTGCGGCGACTTATTCCTACTAAAGTAGCGGCTTTCGTACGATTGCCATTAGACTTGATCAGCGCGTTGCGCAGGAGGCGTTTCTCGTTTTCTAAACGACAGAGAGTTGGACTACTAGAAAGCTGTACGGAATCCGTGGGCAAACCCTGCACTTCTTCGTGATATTTCGAGTCAATATCGTGTTCGTTAACTTTACTACCGCGCTTGAGAACTACTATATTTTCACAAAAGTTACGTAATTCCCGAATATTACCGGGCCAGCGGTAATTTCTCAGTACTCTCACGACCTCCGCACTTAATTCGACTTGAGGCAGTCCGTTCTCCTTAGCGAAAAATTTAATATAGTGGTTTAATAAAATCTGGAGATCCTCTTGGCGCTCGCGAAGTGCAGGCAAGGGTATGGTGACTACATTAAGGCGATAGAGCAAATCCTCACGAAACTCACCACGTTTAGCCATGTCGGATAGATTTCGGTTTGTCGCACATACAAGGCGTACATCTATCTTGATAGGCTTTGAACTACCAAGACGCTCAAAACTACGAGTCTCAAGAAAGCGCAAAAGTTTGACTTGGGTGGAAGCGTCGATCTCACCGATTTCGTCTAAAAATAGGGTTCCCCCATCAGCCGCTTCGAAACGGCCTATTCTTCGCTCATTCGCTCCAGTAAAAGCCCCCTTTTCGTGGCCAAACAGTTCACTCTCTAGTAAATTTGCGGCAAGTGCAGCGCAATGAACGGGTACAAATGTTTGTCGAGCACGATTACTATTTTGATGAATAGCCTGAGCTATCAGTTCTTTACCAGTACCCGTCTCACCCTCAAGAAGTACAGTAGCCTTCGAAGGCGCAACTAATTTTACTTTATCGAGCACGTCTGTGAGTCCAGCAGAATTACCAATAATGCCATTAAAGCTATATTTCTTATCTAGGCGCTCATGTAGTACGACGTTCTCATCCTCAATTTGGCGACTCTGTAATGCCCGCTTAACTAATAACTCCAATTTTTCGACGCTTACAGGCTTAGTTAGAAAGTCGAATGCACCTCTACGCATTGCCTCAACAGCAGTTTCCACATTCCCATAAGCAGTCATCATTATACAAATGGGTCGATTGGGTAATTTGATGGCGCGGTCAATCACCTTAAGGCCAGATTTTCCAGCCATGCGCAGGTCGGTCAATATGACGTCAAATGACTCTGCCTCAAAAAGATTGAAGGCTTCTTCTGCACCTGACGCTAAATAAACCTCATAGTCCTCTTCTAAAATGAGGCTGAGGCCATCACGGGTATTTTTTTCGTCATCTACTATCAGAATAGTTGCTGGCATAAGAGACAATAAGGCACATTCAGTCTAGGAATGCAATATTCTGATTACAATGAAACCGAAGGCTATTTTTGCGAAAACCTCGTGGAATCAAAGGACAGAACCAGTCGCTACACCCTAATGAATTAGATTACTTCCATACTATGACATGAAGCGAATAATCAAAAAAGATAATACCATGTATCCATATTAATTTAAAAGCAAAGTGGCTCACACTTCTCGATTAGTACTTAATAAAATCTACAATTGACTCATATTTTTTAAGTCCGATCCCTGATACTCTACTCAGATCTTCTTTCTTTTTGAATGGCCTTTTGGCAATAATGCGCTCGGCTATGACTGGACCAATACCTGGGATTTGTGACAGAATAGCTGAGTCTGCTGTATTTATATTTACAACTCCGCTGAAAGGAACCTGCCCCATAGCTAGTGCTTCTTCTGCTTCGTCTAAGCGCTGAGCATGTCTCTCTTCTGGGAGAGCCTCCCAGTTAGTAAAGGCCCAAATGCCGAGGCCCTCGCATGCCGCAACAAATTCAGTATCTTTAAGACGCTCTATGTACTCATCTCGATGCTGGCCATCAGGTGTCGAACGGTACACACCAAAAGCTCGAGCGAGTCCAAGCGAAACAAGCTCAGTAGCCAGATCTTTCCCATTAGCAGTCTCAATAAACCCATAATAACGTTTTTTATTAGAGGAACCTCGGCCATCAGCAAAAGCTGTATAGGTGGTAAATGGCTCAGCGAGTATTCGCTCTACCGCTTTTTTCGCAAGATCGCCAATCTCTTTAGCTAGAGCAACAGAGTTCTGCACTGAATTTCCATAAGAAGATATTCCAAAGTATCGTCTCTGCGCCCTTAGGCGACGCGCCATAGTGCTAGTGTTAATCTCTGTTTCAAAAGTGTCGGCCCCATAAAGTCTAATTACGTAGGTCTCATTGTCGGAAAATCGCACAAGAAAACTATCACCGTCTGACCACGCAGTTGCGACCAATTTACAGTTTTCAAACTTTTGTAATTCCGCGGCTTGCAGAGCTATGCAAAAACACGTGAGAATCCAGAAAATAATAAAAGTAAATTTTAACATACCCGCGTAGATAATTCCATTTTTATTTTTATAAATACCTTCTAAATAGTAACCTTCTATCTACTGGCTGGTTATTTAACAAATAATTGGTACTTCTAATATAATTATAAAGTGCGACCTACCGCTTTGATAAAGTATAATACATGCTATACCTTACGAAAGTCGAGGAGGTAAATCTAGTGTATGGCAGGCAGCACGCATCATTTCGTCAGTATCTACACGGGCGCGTGACCAGATCTCAAGTGAGCGCGCCCCCTGATGCACGAGCATTGAAAGTCCATTTGCAGCCTTGAGTCCTCTCGATCGAGCTTCATGGAGTAATCGAGTCGTACCGGGATTATAGATCATATCGTATACGACCCAATTTTGAGGTATTTTGCTGAGATCGTATGGCGCCTGATCTTCGGCTTTTAAACCCAGAGAGGTAGCGTTGATAAGCACACCATGGTCGGCCAAGTCCGCAGGTGGAGTAGCCAAATCGAAGGCCTCTACTCGTTCGCCATTTGACAAGCCTTTTACTATGCTCATGAGCTCTTCAAGGCGTTCTAGGCTGCGGTTACCAATATAGATTTTTGCGCAACTATCGAGTAAACACTGTACTACTGCAGCACGGGCAGCACCGCCAGAACCAAGCAAGATGACTGTTTTATTTTTAAGCTCGATACCCAAATCCTCTTTAAGTCCCATCTTTAAACCAAAACCGTCGGTATTAAAACCATCATATCCATGTTCGCCCCAGACGAGAGTATTAGCCGCTCCCATTTGTTCTGCATCAGCAGAAACACCATAGATTATGTCCATAGCATTTACCTTGTGTGGGATTGTGAGATTAAGACCAAAAAAATTATCCTCATGAAATAACTTGATAGCTTGAGCGAAATCTTCAGGAGCTATATCGAACCTGTAATAAGCCCAATTATTGAATCGAGAATCAATAAGGCGCATTTTGGCGATTGCTGCGTTGTGCATCGCTGGACTAATTGAATGACTTATAGGGTGACCTATAACGGCAAGCGGACTTCCTTCGAACTTAGCTTGTCCGAGGTCAGCAATTGTGTAGGTAAAATTGGGTTCCATAGCCGAATAAGCTACTGATGATTAGACGCTTTATGTACTCTTTTGATGCTAACAGATAGGCAAGTTGGCAAACTAAGCTTGATACATTAAAACTAGGCGGGTGCCCCAGCGGGAGTTTCTCCTCCAGGGAGGCCGCTCTGGTCCTCCTCTTCATCACTTGGGCTAATCTGCGATTTTGCTTCCTCTTCTGGCACAGGTATACTCAGTTCCCGCTTGATAATACTAGAACGAATTTCACCAAACTCTAAGATTTCGTGGACATGCTTACCTTCAATTGTTTCATGGGCAAGAAGAGCCTCTGCGCATATATCCAGTGCTTTACGATGCTCATTTAGAATATCTAGCGATCGATTGTATTGTCCTTCAACAATTTCGTGTATGGCGTTATCAATCTTTTGTGCAGTCTGCTCACTGAAATTTTGGTTGCGAGCTACCTCCTGACCTAGGAATACGTGGTCCTTATTATCGCCGTAAGCGACAGGCCCTAATTCGGTCATACCCCAATCGCAGACCATGTGGCGCGCTGTCTTTGTAACCATGCGAATATCACCTGATGCGCCGCTGGTTATATCACCCACAACGATTGATTCAGCCGCACGGCCGCCCATTCCACAGCAAATTTGATTGAGCAAGCGACGCTTGGAATGATTAAGCATATCTTTCTTCGGCATGAACATGGTTGATCCCAAACTCTGCCCGCGAGGGATGATAGTTACCTTATGCACAGGCAGAAACCCATCATCAACCACTGCTTGGACAAGAGCGTGTCCAGCTTCGTGATAAGCCGTAATCTTTCGATCCTCGTCGTCCATTAACTTCCGACGCTCTCGGCCAAAGGAAATCTTATCTCTAGCCTCTTCTATATCTTCGGTTTCAACCGCTTTTTTATCATATCGCGCTGCGATTAGAGCAGCCTCGTTAAGGAGGTTAGCCAAATCCGCCCCTGAAAAGCCGGGAGCGTTTCGGGCAACAAATTCTAAGTTTACGTTCTCTCCCAATGCTATCTTCTTGGCGTGAACTTTGAGGATTTCATGCCGCCCATTTAAGTCGGGTAAGTCGATCGTGACTTGGCGATCAAAACGACCAGGGCGAAGTAATGCGCTATCGAGCACATCAGGGCGATTAGTAGCGGCAATAATGATCACACCTTCGTGGCCATCAAAACCATCCATCTCAACAAGAAGAGAGTTTAATGTTTGTTCGCGCTCATCATTTCCACCACCAAGACCAGCACCGCGCTGACGACCAACGGCATCTATTTCATCTATAAATACAATACAAGGAGCACTCTTACGGCCTTGTTCAAACATATCACGAACACGAGCAGCTCCAACTCCGACAAACATCTCAACAAAATCGGAACCGCTAATCGAAAAGAAAGGAACATCCGCTTCACCAGCAACTGCTTTAGCTAGGAGAGTCTTACCAGTCCCTGGAGGACCTACCATAAGAACGCCTTTGGGAATACGACCTCCTATACGTTGAAATTTTTTAGGGTCTTTAAGAAAATCAACTACCTCAGAAACTTCTTCTTTGGCCTCGTCGCAACCAGCTACATCTTTGAAGGTAGTTGAGTCTTTCTCGCGAGTTAACATCTTGGCCTTACTCTTACCGAAACTCATTGCGCCCTTACCTGCACTCTTAAGCTGACGAACAAATAGAAAGTAAAGAAGTCCGATAATCAAAAGGAAGGGCAGGAAACTAATGAGCACTTCCTGAAATCCAGTAGTGGATCGCTTCTCAGTTAGTACTTCGCGCACCAGTAGAAAATCATCTTCGGTCAGGCGCCCACGTGAAGTGAAACGTACTTTTCCCGAACTAGAAGAATCGGCGTTAAGACTCTCCTCGACTGAGGAGTCGAAGGGACTCAGCATTTCCCCGTTAATTATGTATCCATCACGACCATAAGAAGGTTCTGGCTCCATAACGCCGTCACCTACCTCAATTTGGCCAGATTTAACGGCTTCCACGAGCTCACTAATGGTTAGCTGTTGGATGTTTGAACCCGCACTGGGGTTGGCAAACCAGATAGTTAAAATGGCAGCAACGATTACTAAGTAAATGAGCAAAACCTTTGGCTGAAAGCGCTGAGGAGGACTTTGGTTACCGGAATCTTTACCTGATGAATTTTTATTCTTTAATGACATGAGTAGTTTAAAGTGAGTTTCTTGTTTGGTAAGTCAATCTAAGAGCCCAATTCGTAGAAGGCTGAACTTTGTACCTTTCAGCTGGGGCAAAGCCTGGAACCCAGAGCACCTCTCCAGAATCATTTATAAAAAGAGGCAGTGATTTCCTCACAGTTTTGGGTATTTTACGGTCAATGAACCAATCTTTAAGTTTTTTTCTTCCTGGAGCACCAAGCGGAAAGAAACAATCCCCCTCCTGCCAACTGCGAATATTAAAGCTAGATTCACCTTGGTCAGCGAGGAACGCTTCGTTACTAGAATCGACTTCACCCGATCCTATGCGTGCCCTCAAGTCCGCACAGATTTTGACCACTTCGGCCTGAATTAGTGCACCATTCGGCAAAATCACTTGTTCTTCTAGCTGCAAGCAAGCAGGAGGTAATCCCTGCTGGCATAGGTGAGTATCCGCATGTTCATAACTCACGGTGTTAGCATCGATCACTACGTAATGGAAACCAGCGCTCAAACGATGATCTTTTTTTGAACTGATCAAGGTATTAATCAGAGTATCCATGGAAGAAGCCCCGACAGAGCCAATTAGGCCATGACCACTAAGCCATTCAGTGAGGGCACGACGCATAAGGGCGGGAGGCAGAGCGCAAAGAGCTGAGCGTTCTAAGGCCGGTACATGCGCATACGCCTCAGGTAAAAGTTGACGAGAAATAGCGTCGAGTGCGACAGCATCTTCCTGAAGTAAAAGGCGGCTACGAGCTGCTCCAATAGCAGGATCTCTGCCTAACGCATTCGCCATATCTGGTATCATCTTCTTGCGTAGTGCATTACGCGCGATGCCGACATCATCATTTGAGCTATCTTCTCTCCAAGGAATAGACGCCGCCTTTAATGCAGTACGTATATCTTTTGCCCGTAAGTGTAGAAGTGGACGTAAATGTGTTGGTAAACTCTCAAAGGGCATAACAGGTCGCGGTGCAGCTAGTCCTTCAGAAGAACATCCACGAGCAATTCTCTGTAGTTGCGTCTCAATTATATCGTCTAATTGATGACCAAAGATCAAAAATTCACAATTTAGTTTCTTTGCAGACTCACGTAAGAACTTTAGACGCAGCGTCCTAGCAGTCGTCTCAGTAAGAGCCACCTCATTATCCGAACGATTCCCACAAATGTAGGGTAGCTCAAAGGACTGAGCAATTGATTCGACGAAATCGGCATCCAAAGTAGAATCTTTCCCGCGCCAGCGGTGATTATAATGAGCTACATGGAGTCGCAAATCGATAGCCTCTGCCTGAGCGATGAGGGCACAAAGTAGATAGACCGAGTCGGCTCCACCTGAACATGCGATCAAAACATTTTTAGCACTACGCAAATGCCCGATAACCGTTGGCTCAAAACTATACTTAGATGCACACTTATTAAGCGAGTGCACAGCTTCTTGCCAATTGATCTTTGTAGGCGAAAACTGCATTGAAAATTTAAATTTTAAGTCGCCAAATAAGTATTTCCGCGTAGTAGCTCTACATATTCTTCAAGCATGCGTGTTCCTTCGCGAGGTTTAATTTCGTCCGCTTTAGTGGCGCGGTCGATCATTTTCTTCATACGCCGTGTAAGAATATGCCCATCATATTGAGTAAATCCAAGAACATCGCTTGCCGTGAACCCTTTGATACTGTCTTCAATGTAGAAGCCGTCTTCCTCATCATCTTCCAAAAATACGTGTACTTCGTTTACCCGACCGAATAAATTGTGAAGATCACCCATAATGTCCTGGTAAGCTCCAACCAAGAAAATGCCTAAATAATAAGGATCGTTCGACTTTAATGGATGTAGACGTATGGTTTGCCTAATGTCTTCGACATCCGTGAAAGAAGAAACTTTGCCTTCACTGTCGCAGGTGATATCGACTAAAGTAGCATCGACATCAGGGCATTCATCCAAGCGATGTAGAGGAGCAACGGGGAAGAGTTGCTTACATGCCCAATGGTCTATCAGTGACTGAAAGACAGAAAAGTTACAAACGTATTGATCTGCCATCATCTTTGGAAGGCGATCTAATTCCTCTGGAGTGTAGCCCTCACCTTTTCTTTGATTGCAAAGATCTTTACAAATTGCCCAATAGGTGGCGTCTAGCTGAGCACGTTCTTTAAGATTAAGGTATCCTAAGCTAAAAAGATTATTTGACTCTTCTTTTTTTTGCAGGGCATCGTGATAGCGCTCCAAAGACGTCGAGCCGTGCTCATTTTTGAGAATGGCTAGCATATCACGTAATACGGGATTAACTTTCTTGCTTACAGAAAGCGCCTCTACGGGCGTAGCTGTTTTTGAAATACGGTCGCAGACCTGGGTGATTAAGATAGAGTGAGGAGCGACGACTGCCCTGCCACTCTCTGTCACAATATCGGGAACTTGAACACCTGCATCCTTACAAACAGCATTAATATTATACACGACATCACGAGCGTACTCTCTCATCGTATAATTCATCGAACTTTCATAATTACTTCGGGATCCGTCGTAATCAATCCCGAGCCCCCCACCCACATCCATTAATTCTAAGGGAAAACCCATTTTTTTAAGCTCGCAGTAAAAACGAGCGGATTCGACTGTTGCTTTCTTAATTGTATGAATATTAGGAACTTGTGAACCAATATGAAAATGCACTAGGCGTAAGCTCTCGCTTAATTTTGCACGTTTGAGGCGTTTGGCCGCATCGATGACCTCTGGGCTAGTTAGCCCGAACTTGGCATCCTCACCAGAGGAACTAGCCCATTTACCCTCACCCGCAGTAGCTAACTTTAAGCGAAAGCCGATACGTGGGATTATACCGAGCTTTTTTGACATCTTGATAATACGTGAAACTTCGCTTATCTGCTCCACAACAAGGTAAATTTCTTTTCCCAAGCGTAATCCCTGAAGAGCAAGGCGAATAAATTCGTCGTCTTTGTAACCATTACATATTATTAAAGACTTCGGGTCTTTATGCATTGCTATCGCAATCATAAGCTCAGGTTTACTACCACATTCTAGGCCATAGTTGAATGGTTTGCCCGCATCCAAAATCTCTTCTACAACTTCGCGCAATTGATTAACTTTTACCGGGAAGACACCGCGATACCGACCGGAATACTCCTCGTCCTGAATTGCTTCGTGAAAGAGCTGATTTAGCTCAATAACTCGTGTGTGTAGCAGATCTTGAATGCGCACAGTTAGCGGCGGTTTGAGGCCTTTATCCGCAGCTTCTTTAACTATGTCATGGATGCGGATAGCGCGCTTATCACGTAGAGGGTGCACTAGCATAAACCCATCATTATCAATCGAAAAATGTCCTCCACCCCAGCACTTAAGGCCGTAGTATTTTTCTGATTCAACCACAGACCAAGACGGCTCATTACCATTAGTTGATACTGCCATATTAATTTATGATAGTAGTACGATTAGGGCTCACAATCAGGCAATTCGAACACAGTACTCAAGCCCTAGAATAAAATAGGCTATACTTAGACTAACTCAGCATAGGCTTCTGCCTGAAGCAAGTCGTCTACCTGAGAAGAATTAATAATGCGAATTTTCAATAGCCAGCCTTTTTCATAAGGGTCGCTATTTAGTAATTCTGGCTCAGACTCAACATCTTGGTTTATCTCTAGTACTTCTGCATCGATCGGCATGAATAAATCCGAGGCAGCTTTGACAGATTCAATGACACCAAAAGTATCTGCTAGGCTGAAAGACTCACCAGGAGTGGGAAACTCAACGAATGTAATATCGCCCAAACTTTCTTGCGCGTAGTCTGTAATACCTACTAATGCAGTACCATCTTCGTCTACTAGGATCCACTCATGATCTTTAGTGTAGAGGAGCGCTTTAGGAATATGGCTCATTTGTTTTATATTTAAATAATTCTATAATACGGACAGAATTACTGTTCTTGGAAAAACTCAATAATCTGCTCAATCATAAACTTGTGCTCTGAAGGTGTGATTTCGCCAGACTCTAACTTTTCGTCGGCAGCAAGCGTACGCTGTGCCATTTGCTCGAAAAGATCTGGCTCAGAAACAACTGAAACTAAGTCGCTTATCATTTCTGTTTTCTTTATACTTGGTTCAAGGTCTGCGTAAAAAAAGTCAATAATCTGCTCAATGATAAACTTGTGCTCTAAAGGTGTGATTTCGCCAGACTCTAATTTTTCGTCAGCAGCAAGCGCACGCTGTGCCATTCGCTCGAAAGGATCTGGCCCAGTAGAAGTTGGGATTAAGCCACTTTCCATTTCTGTTTTCATTGTACCTGGTTCAAGATCAACATGAAAACCGAGATCTTTTTCTAAACCGAAACGAATAAAATTATCCGCTTTCTCATTGGGCACAGGCGCGAAGTATTTCACTGCTGAATTGTAGCCCCGCTTCTCAAGTCTGACTTCATGGGTCAACTTACGAGCAAGGTCAATTTTCATGGGTGTCACACCGGTGGGTACACCATTAATGTACACGCTAGCCTCGGTTGGGAAAGAAAGAATAATAACTTCCTGCGGTAGACCTTTAAAGGTGCCTTTTTCAAACGAGGTGCAACCCGAAAATAAGAACAATAAAGAACTGAAACACGCTATAAATAAAAGTGGCAATATTTTCATGTAATTAATATTAGCAATGAATCGATCGTAATAATAGCGTCAAGACTATAGAAAGTAGTATACTCAAGAGTTAGTTACTGTAAATTAGTTCTTGAATTCTCGCACTTCCAAAGACCAAAATAATATACGGTTGCATCCAACTAAATTGAAGTTTTTAGACTTCTTTAGAATCGCACCTAAACAATGACTCTTGCCTTTATTTTAGCCATAGCCTTCACGATTAGCGTCTCTGCTCTGTGCTCTATACTTGAAGCCATGATATTTAGCACGACAACTGCTGAAATTGAAGGGTTAAAAAAGGCTCATCCCAAACGGGGTAAAAAACTCGAGAAATACAAACTTGGACTTGAAGAAACGAGTTCTGCAATCCTCAGCCTTAATACTATAGCAAATACGCTGGGTGCTACTATGATAGGTGGACTGGCAGTTCAAATATGGCCGTATGATAGTAACATTCTACTGAAGATCTCGATTCTAATGGCGGCATCCATTCTTTTCTTTTCGGAGATTATTCCAAAAAATGTTGGCGTACTTTACCGTCCTACTCTTCAGCCTATCCTCATTTTTCCACTCTCTTGGCTCTGCGCCTTGATGATGCCCCTCTCCAGGGTAGTTGGATTTATTATCCGCTTATTATTAAAGCCGAGCTCTAATGAGACCGAAAGCGAAGAAGAGATCCTACTACTCGCAGAGAAGAGCGCAAAGGAAGGAACTTTAACAACTAAAGAACGTGACATGATCAATAACGCGCTCAGCTTGGATGACTTACTAGTCAACGAGATCATGACTCCACGCACTGTCGTACATGTGATTGATGGGCGAAAGAGTATTGCTTGCCTACTAAATAAAAATCCCGACATCCCTTTCGCTAGAATCCCAATCTACCAGGATCAAAGCGATAATATTACTGGAGTGGTTCGAAGGCGTGATATCCTTGCCGCTAAAGCTGCAGGTAATGATGGAATTAATGTAAGTACTTTAGCCAAAGAGGCTGTGGTTGTCCCTGATAATGCAACTGCTTCGGATGCCCTGCAGACCTTCTTAAAGACTCGCCAACAGCTAGCGATCACGGTGGACGAGTTTGGTTCTATGTCCGGAGTCATTGCGATGGAAGACGTGATCGAGCACATTATAGGGCAGGAAATTTTTGAAGACGATGATCCAGCAGTAGATATGCGAGATTTGGCTCGTCGCCAGCAATTGGTAGAAAAGCACAAGAATCGCCGAAAAAGCTGAGTTTAAAAATTCTGCTTTTTTATACGCTTTTTAGGCTTAGCTAAAATCTCTACATAACAGGAATCACCACTTTTCCCTTTAGTCTCTCCTACAGCTTTTGAAAGAGCACTTACATGGACAGGTAGGGCGGATTCAGGACTAGTCCCGACTCTGCAGTCGAAGTCCCAGAAGTCGAAGCCCTCAGGTAATTTCTTATTACGTTCGCGTTTGAGGTACTTGTTTGCCTCAGCACGTATTGAATCTATAAGGCGATCGGGCTGAATCTTAGGGTGAGTAAGCAGGAAGCTTTTTTTCATATATAAATCGAATAATACCTACTTATGGGTGATGCACATTAACAAACTAAATTTATGAAGATTAAACAATTTGTTTGCACTGCCTTATGTAAGTTTTTTGGTAAGTTTTATACTAGTGGTATTATACTGTTGTATCGACAGTATCTTATGTTCCTGTATTTTATTAACTAGTTTTCAGACGATTTACATCCTTTTTTATCCATTATGAATACAAGGCCATTTTCGGGGGTTTTTACTGCACTCGCTACACCAATGCAGGGCGGTGAGGTCGCCTTTGGAGATCTTGAGAAACTAATCGCTCATCAACTCGCAGGCGGCATCGATGGTCTTGTATCTGTCGGCACCACTGGCGAATCCCCTACCCTGAGCACTTCCGAGCATATTGAAGTGGTTCGTGCCACCGTCCTTGCAGCTGATGGTAAAGTGCCCGTATACGCTGGCACTGGATCAAATGCTACTACTGAAGCGGTAGCACTTACCCAGGAAGCGGAAAGGGCAGGAGCCGATGGCTTTCTTATCGTTGCACCCTATTACAATAAACCGAGCCAAGAAGGCCTTTTTCAACATTTCTCTAGAATAGCCGAGAGTACTGAGAAACCTATTATTCTCTACTCGATCCCATCTCGCTGCGGAATTGAAATTTCCGTGGAAGTGACCGCGCGGCTCCATGAAAAGTATCCGCATATCTGCTGCATGAAAGCTGCTGAAGGCTCTTGCGAAAAAGTGACCGATTATGTGCGCGCCCTCGGGGACGACTTCTCTGTAATGGGCGGCGACGATGGGCTAACGCTACCCTTTATCTCGGCTGGTGCCACTGGAGTAATCAGCGTGGCTTCTAATCTTGTTGTCGAGCCCCTCGTCGAAATGGTGAGCTTTGCTAACAATAATGATTTTGATTCGGCCCGTAAGACCTTCTTTAAGTATCATCCGCTTTTTAAAGTTATCTTCCACGAACCGAACCCAGTACCCATCAAGTATGCGCTCAAGCGTGCGAATATTATCTGCTCGGACGAAGTGCGGCTTCCCCTGAGTAATATTACGCAAGAGACAGCAAACACGCTAGATTCGATTCTTGATGAGCTAGGGCTCATTCATACTTAAATACCCTATCATTCGAAGGATATCATCCCATTCAACCAGACTTGATATGCCAATTAAAATTCTTCTCAACGGCTCGCGCGGACGCATGGGTCTGACGATCGAAGCAATCGCAAAAAACAACGACGCTGAGATCACTTCTTCGTGCGATATCGGTGACGACCCTTCCGAGTGCGCTGAAGACTGTGATGTAATCATCGACTTCAGCTTCCATGAGGTGACCCAAAGCATTGCCAAACTAGCTGTGGCTAAGAACTTACCACTGATAATCGGAACTACCGGCCACACAAACGAAGAAAAAGACCAGATTATAGCTTTAGTGGAGGGTAAAATTCCCGTTGTATGGGCTGGAAACTACTCCGTTGGGGTAAATACACTCAACTACCTGACCCGCAAGGCAGCTCAAATACTTGGAGAAGACTACGAGCCAGAAGTCCTAGAAATGCACCATCATGACAAGAAAGATGCTCCAAGTGGAACGGCCGAACGTATAATCGAGATTTTAAAAGACAGTTACGAAATGAATCATGAGAATGTCGTGCACGGCCGCGAGGGTCTGGTAGGCGCTCGCCCCAAAAAAGAAATTGGAGTGCACGCTATCCGTGGAGGCGATATTGTAGGAGAGCACACTGTATTTTTCTGTGGTGACGGCGAACGCTTTGAACTGACTCACCGCGCGACGGATCGTAAGATCTTTGCCCAAGGTGCAATCCGCGCTGCAAGATGGGCTACTTCGCAGAAACCAAGCATTTATAATATGGAGGATGTGCTCGGACTTACGGATTAGCACCAACAGTACAGGAATACGAAAATTGTGATTTCTCGAATTAAAGGCATCGTTCTAGAATGCACTCCTTTGCTCGTAGTCCTAGAGGCAGCTGGCATCGGCTACGAAATAAATATTCCAGTCTCCTCCGCAGAAAAAGTACCTGCCATTGGCTCAGAGTGCAGCCTATTCATACACAGCGTTTATCGTGAGGACAGCGCTACTTTATATGGGTTTGCTAGTCGCGAGGATCGTGATTTCTTTCGCCTTATAGTAGAGAAGGTCTCAGGAATTGGGCCAAAAATCGGAATAAGCATTCTAAGTCGCATGTCAACTGATCTACTTCGTAGCGCAATCGCTAGTTCTGATGTCGCACTACTTTCAAAATGCCCGGGAATTGGTAAAAAAACTGCCGAACGACTAGTAATTGAACTAAAAGACAAGGTAGGACTTACCTCAGAAGGAAGTGTCCCCTTTTCAGGCGATGTCAGCTCATCTGAAAACCCCAGCGCATTCCAAGATGCAGTCAGCAGTTTGATGATACTTGGCTACAAACCTGCCGATGCCGACAAGCTCGTGCGTAGAGCCGTCTCTGAGCTAGGCTCAAATTCTAGCGTAGAATCACTTATAAAATCAGCTCTTTCATAGAATAGTATTTTCTATGTAAAAATTCCTTTGCTAGTAAACAAAACTAGCGGATGAAGTGTCGCCGAAAACTGTATTATGAAGAGGGCTAACTTTTCTCGTAACGGTGTCCAAAAGCATGAGCTGCGTACCTCTATTGTTACGTTGAGTGAATACCAAGTGACGACCATCACACAGCCAAGCAGGCTCCACCGATGACGCTCCGCCTGTAAGAATATCGCTCCTACGATTTTTATAATTATAAAGTGCAATTTGGAAGCCACCGCTTACAGAAGCAGTAAAGGCGATTTGATTTTCATCAACAGGGTTCCAGGTAGGCTCTGTGCAATAGTTACTAATGTTAGTTGGGATACGCTTTGCGGGTCCGCCAGAACTTGAGATCTCATAAAGTTGAGGTTTACCTAATGCGTCTGAGGTGTAAGCGATGCGGGTACCATTTGGTGACCAGCAAGGACTCGCCTCGAGGCTCTTATTACTTGTTAGTCGCCGCATATTTTTACCAAGGCTATCGCAGATATAGATCTCCGAATTACCCGATCCAGACAGCGACATCGCAATCTGCTCGGCGTCTGGGCTAAAAACCGCACCCGTGTTGGTGCCCTTGTAGGTAGCAATTGGGCTTTTGCTACCAGTGCCAAGATCGATCATGTAAATATCAGGGAATCCCGTCTTATAATAGGTTGTGTAAAGCAATCGACTGCCGTCAGAAGACCACTTTGGGCCTGTCAGTAGAGAACGCTCACGAGTAAGCGCTCTCACACGAGTAAAAAGAAGATCACTAGTATAAATCTCTGAGATTCCTTCCTGCTTGGTAACGAAAGCTATCTTACCTGCAAAAAACCCCTTAGAATGCAAGGTAGCCTGGACTGCAAGATCTCCTGCACGCAGCACCGCGTTCTGTAAGTCTGTACCGGCGACTGTCTCTCTTAGTTGCTCAGTGTACGGGTTCCCCGATCCGATAGATAGCAGAACAGATGAGTTACCAGCAGGCTCGATCGATATTCGGTAGACAGCATTATCCTGACTAGTGACAACATAGCCTCCATGTAGCCCAAAAGCGCGTAATGCTAAATTTTCGATGGAAGAATCGCTACTATCTAAAGTGATAGCCAGCCTGCCCTCCCCGGAACGATATATAGAACCTATGTCTTCTAATACCCCCAGCAATGACACTTGTGTAGATAATAATAGTAATACAATAATTATAGGATTTATTAAATTTAGGCGCATATTCATAAATATTCCATCGAGAAGATAAATCGCAAATTAAATTATTCTAAGCGATTAGATTATAGAAAAAAGTATAAATAACCCATTAAACAATCATTCAAAATTTTGCGATTCGTATTGATCCTAAATAACTAGCAATCAGCATAGAAAGACACATTGTAAAATCCTGCAAAGAGGAGCTACGAGGCAAGACACATTACATGGCAGATAAAGAACAGGTACAGGCTACACTTAAAGCCGTTAAATTTCCCGGATTTAGTCGTGATATAGTCTCATTTGGCCTCGTCCGCGATGTAGAGCTCCACGAGGGTACTGCCCAAATAAGCATCGAAGTCACCACAGGCGATGCTACTGTACCTGAGAAGATAGCAGCAGATATTAAGGAGCTAGTCGGGGCTCTCGAGGGTATCAATGAAGTCAAGGTACGCATGGAAATTACGGAGCCTAAGCAGCAATCAACACCGGGCGAAATATCCAGCACCAATACAGCTAGTAGCCCTGCTATGCAGAAGGTTAAATTTGTCATCGCTGTAGCGAGCGGAAAAGGTGGCGTAGGCAAGTCTACTATTACCGTTAACTTGGCGTGCGCACTCCAGCGACTGCTCGATGAAGTAGGCAAAAAAAGAGTAGGTATTATGGACTGTGATATTTATGGTCCCTCTATTCCCCTAATGCTCGGAGCAGCAGGACGACCGGAACTTCAAAACGATATGATTGTACCGATCGAGAACTTTGGAGTTCGCACTATGTCGATGGGCTTCCTTGTCGATGAAGACACGCCAGTGGTCTGGCGCGGGCCTATGATTATGAAAACGATCCAGCAGTTTGCACAGAATGTTAATTGGGGAGAACTAGAAATTTTGGTGGTAGATCTGCCGCCTGGCACGGGTGATGCCCAATTATCACTTGTCCAAACGATTCCTCTAGACGGCGCAGTCATAATTACTACACCTCAGCCAGCTGCTAGCAACGTAGCCCGGCGCGGGGCACGTATGTTTGATAAAGTTAGCGTCCCCCTACTTGGCGTAGTAGAGAACATGAGCTACCTCGAAGCCTCTGACGGCAGCCGCCAAACACTCTTTGGCCAGGGAGGTGGCAAGGAAACAGCAGATAACCTTGAGACAGAACTACTAGGGGAGATTCCTCTCGATCCAAATATTCGAGTCGGTTGTGATCAGGGCATACCAATCGTGATTAGCGATCCCGACTCCCAAGCAGCCATAGAAATATTGAAAGTTGCGCGCCAAATTATTTCTAAATTAGTGAAATAAAACACTTCACGAAATTTTATCTAGCAAATTGGGAACATTTAACTATTATCCCTAAACTAATACATGTGCGCGGAAAAAAATAATACATCCGAAATTACTCCGAAAAGTCCTAGTGACAAGGAGTTCGTCGAACGTTCCTCTCTTTACCAAGAATTCTTAGCAGAACGAGATGAAATTTTGCGCCACAAGTGGATAGAGTCAGAAAAAAAGGGCAAAGACATCGGCTTTGAGCGCGCTCTTCTAGACTGGATACGTAAGCATCGACAAAGTTGGCGCAGTGACCGAACTGTAAAATAAGCGCACTAAGCACACAAAACACTGCGATTAGTTTATACCTGTAGTACTTTACAGTTCCGTGTACTTATCACTACGCCCCTTCGATTTTTCGATGGGGTATTTTTTTGCATTTAAAAACATCTTAGACTCAATTACTTTCGCAATATCAATGCCTGTGACATTAGCGAACTCAATTGCGAAAATGAAGATGTCAGCTAACTCTTCCTCAACCTTCCCGCGTAGTTTAAGGTCCTCTAAGTCTGTGTGCGAAGCCCCAGAACTCTGCCATAAAAAATGTTCCATAAGTTCGGCAGATTCTGCTGAGATTGCCATCGATAAGTTTTTAGGCGAATGAAACTGCTCCCAGTCCCGCTCTTGTGCGAATTTGAGCACACGATCTTTGATTTCATTAAGCGTCGTATTCTGGTCTTCCATGATTTCAACATTGTAAAGACACAAGCCTAGGGAAAGCACAAAGCTATGCTTAGAATGAATAAATCTATCATTTACCGTAAATAATTTGCTTCGACAGGCACTCCTGAGGGACTCATCATTTATATAAGATGTACATTTAATTTAATCTACGACAGCATACTTTTTTAGCCTAACAGTTTACTATCAGCTTAGATAGAATTCATCTACTTTATCTCACTTACCTCAAAAATGGCCCTCATAAATAGAGTACTAAATAATTTTTTTATTACTGCTGCCTCTGTAATACTCTTTCTTAGTCCTATTAAGGTAAGTCTCGCAGATGCAGTTACTATTAATCAGCGCGCTAATAACACGGATCAAATCGAACTAGAATGGCCGAGCCAAACTGGAAAAGCCTACAGCATCTATCAAAGTGAGTCCCTTGACTCCGCTTTCACGATTCAAGCGGAGAATATGCAAGCTACTCCACCCCACAACAAATGGTGGACTGACAAAGCTACATTCGAAAAGAGATTTTTTAAAGTCCAAGCATACGGAGAAGCTCCATTGTTGCAGTCAGTGATCAATACGAACTATGATTTTTCGGAAGGAACAGACGATTGGATAACCTCGGTAAACGCAGCAAATGCCACTGCCGATATTAGTGTGATAGGTGGCGAGCTATCTGTAGATATTACTAATGGGGGCAGTAACAGAAGCCATATTTTTTTAAGGCAATTCGGTATTCCATTCGTGGAAAATCAAACCTACACCCTTTTATTTGATGCCCGAGTGTTCTCTGAGCGTAACATACGTGTGAATATACGCGACGAAACTACCACCACTAATTTTTTCCCTTCAACAAATATCACCATTTCTAATACTGATGAAATGCAGACCTACCGCCTGACCTTCACGGCGACTAGTCCAGACACGTCCAACGGAAGATTAACTTTTCTTTTGGGAAATAATGATAACGGTTTGTATTTTGATAATATACGTATTCTAGAAGGTGCCGGAAATATAGAACGCTCTGCGGCACACCGCATGAATACTCGCTTATTTCGCGGTAATAATTTTATGGCTGCAAAGGCTATGAATGATCAAGGCGCGCTAGATGATTACTCCCTGCTAAATGTAAGTGGCTTTAATCATTGCAGAATTGGATATAAAATGGATGAAGCTGCTGGCACTGCTCCCAATTACACCTTGCCCAGTCAGGATCTTTTAGTACTTCAAAAAATGGTGGATTGGTGTGTACAAGAGGGCTTAATCGCGGTAGTTGACCCCGTCCATAACTGGGCAAACAACAACAATGTAGGAGAAGCATTTGCCGCTACTGAAGAAGAATATAACAAACTTGGTAAAATTTGGGAACAAGTTGCAGATCATTTTTCAAACTACGACATCGATAGTGTTGTATTCGAAGTTTTTAACGAACCGCATAATGGCCATGATGTTGCACGTATCATTTCTACTTCACTAACTGCTATTCGGTCGAGTCTAGGGAATGAAGAACGCATCGTCATTGTTCCCGGCGATGGATTCTCTACACGTCAGGCTCTGGTAGACGCCTTTAACAATGACGAGATCCCCTCCGATGATCCATATCTAATTGGTACATTCCACTACTACGATCCCTTTAGTTTTACTAAAATTTCAAATACCAATCCCGGCTATAATCCAGTATGGGGAACAACTGCAGAACTCGCACAAGTGGCCACTGACTTTGATGCGGTCGTAATCGCAAATAATAGTTGGGCTACCCGAAATTTAACTGAGCCACTACCGATTTACTTAGGTGAATTCGGAGTAGATAACGAAGCAGATAGCCACGGTGGTGATCGCAAGAAGTGGCTCAGTTGGATACGTATGCAAGCAGAAGCTAGAGGCATGTCTTGGGCCCATTGGAATATGTACCAAAACCAACCTGCTACTAAAGGTATGGGCGAATGGACATATGGACCTAACGGGACTGTTAACAACCCATCCACAAGAAATTTTGATCCAGACCCAGTCGAAGCACTAGTCGGTCACTATGAATTTGAAAATGGAAGTCTCGTCGGCGGGCTAACAGTCAGTCAGCAGTACCCTGGTTTTAAGGGTAGCGGATATGTCGCATTTCCAGAAACCATAGGAAATGGAATTTTCATTAGGACTGAGGATTTGTATATTCCTGCTAGCGGAACCTACGCCGTTAGAATACACTACTCTAGCAATACAGAGCGCACCTTGCGCGTAGTGTCTGGTAATTTTATAGATGGAAACTTTGTACCCACTAATGCCGTTGGCAGTGCCGTGGATCAAGTCTTCCCAACAACCAGTGCAGACGGCTCATGGAGAACGCAGGTCATTGACTTATACTTTGAAGCAGGCGTTGCTCCTCAGCTAAAGATAGTAGCAAATACAGAGCGGGGCGTAAGCTTGGACTGGCTCGAAATAAGCTTACCCTAAGCCTGATAGGGCTATCACAAATCAGCGCCGTTCGAGGCGATCACCCCAGAGTACCACTTCGCTGATTCCTTGAGTGTGCGTTTTTGCGTCGCATAATCGACGTGAATTATACCGAATCGTTCTCGGTATCCTTCTGCCCACTCAAAGTTATCAAGAAGTGACCATAAAAAATATCCATCTACTGGGATACCTTCTGCCGCGGCACGTTTATAGTGGTGCAGATAACGTTTCACAAAATCTAGGCGCTGATAATCTCGGACCTCTCCATCAGATTCAATCCAATCATTAGCCGACATGCCATTTTCAGTAATGTAAATTGGTTTTCCATAGCGCTCGTGAAAGAAGCGCGGACCCCAGTACAGGATCTCAGGAGTCACTGGCCACTTAAATGCAGTGAGTGGAGCACCCTGCGGCATAGGGACTTCTTCCCACCTGTTACCACGCTTGCTACCCTCTACTTTCCAACCGTTGTAGAGATTCATTCCGCAAAAATCAATCGGCTGACTAATTAACTCCATATCAGCATCGGTATAAGCAGGAACATTTTTACCAAATGCACGTAGGCCTTCTTCTGGATAGTGCCCGAGAAATATTGGGTCTGTATACCAAGCGATATTCCAACTAGGCTCAGGTGAAACCATCCAACTATTGCTACCTTCTGGGTTTAATTCAGCCTCACCCGGCACTGAAAAAGTCGCGTCATATGCGGCTTGTATGTCGGCTTCTGATTCACTATTAGGAAATGCTACCGAGCCGGTGGGAGCAGCACCGATTTTTGAATCTAAGTCCACCGAACGAAGCGCCTGCACTGCGCTACCATGCGCTAGTAGACTGTGGTGCGTGGCAACTAAAACATCGTCCAAGCCCATTTTTAAACCAGGAGCTTTAATACCTGTTAATAATCCATGTCCTATAAAGCACTGCGGCTCATTTAGTGTGAACCAATGCTTCACCCTGTCCGATATTTTCTCCGCTACGATCCTAGTGTACTCACCGAACCAATCGGCGCTATCACGATTTAGCCATCCTCCACGTAAATGTAGCGCCTGAGGCAAGTCCCAGTGAAAAAGCGTCGCGTAAGGACAGATGTTTTTACTCAGTAACTCATCCACCAAACGATCGTAGAAATCTAAGCCTTTGGCATTGATAGCACCCGTACCATTTGGAATCACACGAGACCATGAAATTGAGAATCGGTAAGCCTTTAAGCCGATATCCTGCATCAATCCGACATCCTCAGCATAGCGATGATAATGATCACAGGCCACGGAACCAGAAAAGCCATCGCGTGTGCCCCCAGGTTGATCGCAGTAAGTATCCCAAATGGATAGGCCACGACCGTCTAGCTCTGTTGCGCCTTCAATCTGATAGGCTGCAGTCGCTGCACCCCAAGCAAAGTTATTTTTAAATGCCATATTTATTAATTTATAAGGTTCTTGTTCAAGGTCACTGATAATCGAGTCATCTCTCTTTGGTACTCTCGCTTATCTGCTACATTATTATTTTCATCAGGATCAAGGTGGTGGTTGTAGTATTCACGAGCGACTATAGCATTAGTTTTCTTGTTTCTCCATTCGGTATAACGAGCAGAAGGTGATTTAACGGAATACCCTACAACGCCACCATGACGCGGGTACTGTGAGTAGGCTAAGTCCGTCCAAGGCGCCTGAGAATCTTTCAGTAATGGCAAAAGGCTGGACCCTTCGCACTGATCAGGGGTCGGAAGCGCTACAAGATCGCATAGAGTCGGATACAGATCTAAGAGCTCAACTAGTGCAGCAGTACTATCAGCTTTCAGAGATGGCCAAGGAGTTTTAATTAAAAATGGAACGCGGGTGTCGATTTCGTAATTCGTATGCTTACACCACATAGCATGCTCGCCAATCTTAAAACCATGATCACCAAAGAGAATAACAATGGTATTCTCTGCTAAGCCTTCTTTTTCGAGAGCCTCCATCAAACGACCTATTTGTGCATCTACAAAACTCACAGTAGCGTAGTAACCATGGATTAAATTACGGGCAGTCGCGGCATCTACCGGACCTTTTTGAGGTATACCCGAGTAAGCCCTCAATTCACCCCAGCTCATCTGGGCTATGCTAGGTGCTGCCTTCGGTGTATAATAATTTTCGGGTAGTTTTATCGCATCAAAGTCGTAAAGATCCCAGTACTTCTTCGGCGCAACAAATGGTAGGTGTGGTTTTTTATACCCTACGACCATGAAAAATGCTTGGTCCTTCACTTCTTTAAGTACCTCAATAGCGCGACTCGTCATCGCAGCGTCATGATACATCTCATCTGGAGCGTCAGCCTTCTCAAAGGCGGGCCCCCTGGTATAGCGCAGAAGCTGTGTACCCTTAAGACCTTTTTGCCGAGCCTCTCGTCTTAGATCTTCGATCTTCGCTTGGGTTTCTGGGTTCTGATAAGGTCTTACACCAGATAGCTTGTTTGTATCGATCCATTGACTCCACTCCCCCCACTGCTCGTCATGAAAAACTTTTCCCATACCGATGGTTTTATATCCATGTGCGGCGAAGTGCTGGGGTAGCGTAACCGCATCAGGAATTGTGACCCTAAATTTAGTCTGTAAATCATGCACCCCAGTGGAATTAGGGCGCATCCCTGTGAATAGACTAATGCGCGAAGGTAGGCAAACTGCCTGCTGAACGTATGCTTGGTCAAAACGCGTCGATTGGCTAGCTAGATGATCGATATGAGGAGTAACCATGTGCGTGGCACCGTAACATCCTATTTCAGGACGTAAGTCATCGATCGAGAGCAGCAGAACGTTCGGTTTTGCAGCCGATGAAGTGCTAGCGTACAAAAATACCAGCAAAGGGATGAATCGTGTGAGCAAGTTTAAATAATTCAAAATAGAAATAAGCTAGTTCATGCAGAGATAACAGTCGCTTATCAAGATCTTATAAAGCGCCCCGGCGTGCTTCCAAGGACGCACGAATTTCGTTAGCCTTGGATCGGTCGATTGAGAAGAATCTTAACATCATAATAGCAAGCACTACAGCAACTACAGGGATTAATACAAAACCTACGCGCAAGTAGTTAAGTGTCTCGCTAGATTGCTCGCCGCCCAGAGCTGCATCAAAGCCTGTCATCTCTAAAAATGGTCCTGAGAGTAGATAACCGGTGCAAAAGCTTAATTTCAATACCCAAGAATAAACAGAGGCAAAGCTACCCTCTCGGCGAGCCCCTGTTTTGAGCTCATCATAATCGACTACGTCGGTTTGCATGGTAGGTAGCATAGTCCACAGACCCGCGTATGCGACCCCTAGAAAGGCTCCGTTCACTAGCATGAGATACGGCTGATCAGGCGTAAATGTAAAACAGGTTAATATCGCCGAAAAGAGAAAGAAAAAGCACGCAATTAAAAGGCATTTATTCTTGCCAATATCCTCCGATATTTGAGCGAAAACAGGAATCATAAAAAGATTAAAAACAACATAAACTAATGTACCCCAACTTGTTATTAGTGCGCTTTTTTCCCAGTCTCCTCCTAAGACGTAATAAGTGCCCACGTATCGTCCGTAGTTGTCGTAGATACTCTGCCCAAATAGGAATAGCACTGTAAAAACACACAGCACTAGGAAAGGCCTACAACTTAAAGTAGTCTTTAAGCCTTTAAAAAGGCCTACTGGTTTTTGTGATTTAACAAGGCCACTCGTGTAGTACCTCTCTTTAACAAACAAGGCGGGCAAGAGACCTAAAATTAAGATAGTTAAAGCTACTCCAAGGCTAATGTATCGCATGCCATTAATCGTACTTGGAACCAACTCGCCAGCTTCGTTAGTCATACTAAAAACTGGGCGCAAGGAAAGCCACCAACAAAATCCGTTAAACAAACCCGCCAAACTTTGGAAAATACCACGTACGCTGGTGACTCTAGTCCTCTCGTCGTAATCTGGGGTCATCTCCATAAGCAGACTCTGAAACGGCACTACCCAAATCGTGAAACAGGTGTAAAATAATATACCAAAACCAATTACCCAAATCATCAACTGGTCGTGCGAAAGGTCCATAGGAAACCACCAAATTAAAGGGTACGTAATCGCTGCTAGAATTGCCCCAATAAAGATAAAGGGGCGGCGGCGGCCCCAGCGAGAACGAGTGTTATCCGAAATCCAACCCATGAACGGATCGGCTATACCGTCCCATAGGCGCAGTACCATCAGAATGACAGCCACTCTTGTCGGAGACATTTGTAGTTCCATATTAAAAACGGGATAAGCAATCGAAACAAAAACCCAGATTGCTAATATATCTACAGGTCCACCCAATCCATAAGCAAGTTTCTGCCCCAAGGGTACGCGATCTTGCTTAGAAATGCTTGTCTTTGGGGTACTAGTATGTGTCATATATTCACTACTATCATATATGGGATAATTTTAGCCAAGAAAGTTTTAGTGCTATTTATTTTAGCATTCATACGGATCCATACTGAAAGAAAACACTACGCTCTACAATAATGCCCATTTTGACCAGGAATTCCATTTTATTAGTATCTTCCATCTTTCTGTGCGTGGTTCACCAACACGTTCACGCCGAAACCGGTAAGGCACAACTATCGATTAACCTAGGAAATGTCATCGAAAGGGCAGATCCCCAGCGCTTGACGAGCACTAATATCTCTTTGTGGAGTCGGAGGCCAATTATCGAAAACGCAGCCTTCCAAAAGGCAATTCGCCAGTGGAATCCAGCATTGATCCGAATACCAGGTGGTTCTTGGTCGAACGAATACTACTGGAATGGAAACGGTGTACGAATCGGTAGTGGTCATGATATCCAAAATTTTGATCTATCTAAAAAACGTGCTGACGGCAATTGGGAGGTGGACTACTCAGCATACAAGCCGGGCTTTCGCTTACACGGCCAAGAGCACCAATTGTCAGACTATCACGGTGACCTAGACGTTAAAACACAGCACGAATGGATCCAAGATTTGGGTTCCGAATCGATGGTTACTGTCAACGTAGGCTCTGGAACTCCACAAGTAGCAGCAGAATGGGTAAAGTGGGCAAATAAGGTTCAGGGCTACAGCGTTAAATTTTGGGAAGTTGGAAATGAACTTAATGGTGACTGGGAACTCGGACACCGACTTGCCGACGGTACCAATATGACCGGCGCCCTCTACGCTCAACGCTTCAACGAATTTGCTGCAGCCATGCATGCGGTCGACCCCGACATTCATCTCGGCGGACCAGCCTGCTCCGACCTAAATCTCGAATTCGTGGAGGAACTCATTCGCGACGGCGGCGACGGGCTCGATTTCGTTAGTTTTCATGCCTACCCTGTCGGCGTAAATACTAAGGAAAGTGCCGAAAAATTCGCAGCAATCGAAGATTTAAGGCGCGCTGTCGAGAGGATCAATCATTGGATTGAAAAATACCAACCTGCTCGAAGCGACGAGATCGAAATCGGAGTAAGCGAATGGAATATAAAAGTAAACGAAGACCGAGATACCGCCGAGTTAATCAATGCGCTTTGGTCCGCGCTTTGGATTGGTACCATGTTCGAAGAAGGGGTCGATTTTGCTAATCAATGGGATCTCACTACTTATACAGCAGAGGGAGGGCATAGTGCATTCAATATCGACGAGACCAATATGACAGTTGAGCCCAAGGCGCAGTACTGGGCACTATGGATGTGGAGTAATCTCATGGGCGAAGAAATGCTCTCTAGCACACTCACCGGCGATAGCCGCGTGAAGAGCTTCGTCACTCGCACTAAAGATGGGCTTCAGATAATGATGGTTAATACATCGGAGGACGATGAGGTCTCCGTCACATTAGAAGGTATTAATGTGAAAAGAGCGCCATTATATAGCTATACAAGTTCTGAATATTTCTGGGATCCTCAAGCCAAGCGACCGCTCTGGAGTCGCCCGCCTTCGAGACACCAGTATTCCGGTGGCGAACTCATACTGCCCAAATTCAGCATTAGTGTCCTCCAAATTCCCGCCGAGACAAACAATGCGCTATTCGGTGATACTACGGCGTCCACTAATGACCCCAGCATTTCGCTTCGCTTACCCGACCGAGTAGCTGCTGACCGGGCAATTGAGGCTTGGGTCGTCGCGCACAATCCAGACGAGAAGCTCCCCTATCTCGGGGAGCTACCAGAAATCGACCTCCGCATCGAAGGTCCCGCTAAATTGAGCGTTCACTCAGTCGCTTTGACTAACGCCACTGCCCAATTTGAAATTATACCTACCGGCTCAGGCACCATCACCGTTAGCGCCAAAGCAGGGAAATTAATAGACAACCACAAAATTGAACTGGTAGCCCTTAGCGAACGAAGGCGCAGTTATTGGACTTTCGATAATCCTATACCGCAATGGCAGGTAAAAAGTACCTTCAAAATCGGATCTGAGTCTTCCATCCGGCCAAACCAATATGTGGCAGTCTCCAAACTTGAAGGTGAAACACCTAAGCGAGATGCCGACCTACTCTTTCATTTCGAACCACTGCCACACGACAAATTGCCTTTCAAAAACACCAGCGGCGTAATCGGGCAATTGCGAGCTGCCCACAACCTAGAGTGCGCCGATCCCAATGCGCGAATTAACGTAATCTTACAAAGCGACGCGAACCACTGGATGCCAATTGGGTCCATTCCCTTATCTACTATCATTGGAAAATGGGAACCTTTTGCATTTTCGGTGAAAGATCCACAATTACTCGACGCTATGGGTAAACTCTATGCGCTACGCCTTCAAATTCAGGCAAGCGCTCCTATAACTGGGAATATCTACCTCGACGACCTAGGCTTCATATTTCGCACCGGACTCTAATGAAGCTTTCCCGAAATATAAAATTTGGCGCTGCAATACTCGGCCTAAGCGCTTCTTTGTGGGCTTCGCCAAAACCAAATATTCTCTTCATAGCAATCGATGATTTAAAGCCCACAATTGGCGCTTATGGTTATGAGGTACCTACTCCTGCGATCGACGAGATTGCCGCACAAGGCACCACATTTATGAATGCGCATTGCCAACAAGCAATATGCGGCCCCTCGCGCGCAAGTGTCATGACTGGGAAATACCCCGACTTCACTCAAGTCTGGGATCTTAAAACAAAAATTCGTGATATACACCCTAATATTGTAACACTCACCCAGTATTTTATAAAGTATGGGTATCACGCTGCGGGAGTCGGTAAAATCTTCGATCCTCGCAGCGTTGATAAAGAAGCGGACTCCGCTTCATGGAGCGAGCGCTACACACAAACTTGGCATCTAAAATACAATGCTGAAATAGGAAAGCCTATAGGACATTACCACAATCCTGTAAGTAAAAATATATCTAAGGGCGATAAAAATGCCAACTGGGGTGCCGTTAATAAAAAACTCTTTGCAAATAACGCATGGCCCGCAGTTGAAGCATTAGATGTACCGGACGATGCCTATGACGACGGAGCAATCGCAGCTCATGCTGTCAGAAGCCTAGCCAAGCTAGCCAAGAAAAAGAAACCCTTTTTCTTGGCTGTTGGATTCAAAAAACCACACCTTCCTTTCGTCGCTCCGAAAAAGTATTGGGACCATATTGACCCAAAAAATATTAGCCTCGAGTCCTATCAAAAAAAACCTCAAGGAGCGCCTAATTACGCTATACACGATTTCTCTGAGCTTCGTAGCTATAATGGTATCCCCACAGAAGGACCTGTTGATCCCGGCACTCAACTTAATCTCATACATGGCTATTACGCCTGCGTTGCCTACATAGATGCTCAGATTGGAAAGATTTTAAACCAACTTAAAAAACAAGGACTTGAGAAAAATACAGTTATCGTCCTTTGGGGCGATCACGGTTGGCACCTAGGCGACCACGGCCTTTGGTGCAAACATACCAATTACGAACAAGCAACTCGGGTACCACTTATCGTATCGACTCCCGACGGTTTTCGGCAAGTCACTTCAATGCCAACTGAGTTAGTGGATTTGTTTCCTACACTCTGCTCACTCTCTAACTTACCGATACCAGATTATATAGATGGTATTAACTTAGCGCCCCTTATTCGCGGTGCTGACTCATTTGTAAACCCGCGCTCCTTCGCAATGAGCCAATTTCCCAGAGGTAAAAAAATGGGATACGCCCTGCGAGACGAACGTTATCGTTTTGTAGCTTGGTTCGATACCGGCGGAAAAGGTGCTAGCCAAAGTGATGTTATTGAGTCCAGTGAACTTTATGACTACACTGCAGATCCTCACGAGCAACGTAACCTTGTCAAAGACGCACAATACCAAATTATCGCCAAAGAATTCTCTGAAAAAATACTCCAAATTATTGGAGGTTAAGAAACCATTATTACCGATTATGAAAATCCCTTATTTTCTATTTTTCCTCACCGGTCTGTCTTGCGTTAACTCCGCGCATTCCCAAGCAATTCAGCAAGAGCGACCCAACATCATCTTTTTCATCGCAGATGATATGCTACCAGAGCACTTCAACTGCCTAACACAGGGAAAAGATAAATACCTAACTCCCAATCTCGACCGCCTCGCCCGAGAAGGTACTCTCATGCTACAGCAGCATGTGGTCTCGCCAGTCTGCACCCCCAGTCGTTACAACGTACTTACTGGCAACTTCGGCAGCCGTGCGCAAAACCATTACTTTACACAAAATACCAAAAAGAACGGACAAAGTATTGTTGAATTCAACACTCATATTCTTTCTACCGACCGCACCCTACCCGCCCTATTACAAGCTTCCGGTTACACCACTGGAATGGCTGGGAAAGACCACGTCGTAGAAGTAGGTGGCCTAAAGCGTTTTAAAAACTTCAAAAGTAGCGCCCAAGATCCTGCCAACAAAGCCCAACTAAAAGCCAATCATGACCACACACGTCAAGCTATGCTTGAGATCGGCTTCGACTTCGCCGACAGCCTTTATCACAACAACCCCAGCTTCTTAG
>CABXXS010000012.1 GCA_902516225.1 Puniceicoccaceae bacterium
TCTATTCTATATTTCATTACAATTGTACGCAGCTCTTTGTAGATATGTTTAGATTAAAGAATTGGTGCTATATTAAGCGTAAATCCTTCAATTGTGTAAAGCCCTATACCAAGCGTTTGAACTTTGGTGACCTTCTTAGAGTTTGGCTAGCGATTCGATAAGCTTACTTTCTGCACGTAGCCAAAAAAGCCCGATGGAAATACCATCGGGCTTTTAGTAAGTCGTTATATATAAACTATTTTATAGTGCCAGCGTAGATCGCATTTTCTCCTAATTCTTCTTCGATACGTAAGAGTTGATTATATTTTGCTATGCGATCTGAGCGGCTCATAGAACCAGTTTTTATTTGGCCAGCGTTGGTCGCTACAGCAATGTCAGCAATTCCCACTTGTTATATGGCAAACAGGCTCTGGCACGCAGAGCAATATGAACGTAAATGAAGTGGTTGCGAACCGGGCCCAACAATTGGCAGGTAGTAGTATAGAAAGTGGCGATAAAATAATTCAAGCCAATGACGATGTTAATAAATCGCAGTCGTCCAACGATACATTCCCTACGGGGATGCATATTGCGGCTTATAAAAAAATCTCAGATGTCACTATCCCTGGCGTTGAAAAACTATTAGATACATTAAAAAGGAAAGCTGCAGCTTTTGGAGGTGTTGTAAAAATAGGCCGCACCCACCTTATGGACGCAACGCCACTGACACTGGGTCAAGAATTCTCAGGCTATGTTTCTCAATTAGAATATGGAATTAAGGCCTTACACAATACGCTAGAACACCTCAGCGAATTAGCTTTAGGAGGAACAGCTGTAGGTACAGGCCTTAACGCGCCTGAAGGGTATGATGTCTTAGTCGCCAAATACATCGCTCAATTCACAGGGCTGCCTTTTATAACAGCTAAAAATAAATTTGAGGCATTGGCTGCTCATGATGCCATTGTAGAAACTCACGGCGCTCTTAAACAATTGGCTGTGGCACTGAATAAAATAGCCAATGATATTCGAATGATGGCCTCTGGGCCAAGATCAGGTATTGGTGAAATCACCATACCTGCAAATGAGCCTGGTAGCTCTATCATGCCAGGAAAGGTAAATCCTACTCAATGTGAAGCCCTTACTATGGTGTGTGCTCAAGTTGTTGGAAATGATGTAGCCATCTCTTTAGGAGGCACACAGGGACATTATGAATTAAATGTGTTTAAGCCTGTAATGGCGGCAAATCTTTTGCAATCTGCGCAACTCATCGGAGACGCTTGCGCTAGCTTTGAAATGCACTGCGCTCGTGGAATTGAGCCTAATAAAAAAATTATCAAAGAATTGCTTAATAATTCCTTAATGTTGGTAACTGCCTTGAATACAAAAATTGGGTACTATAAAGCAGCTGAGATTGCAAATGCCGCTCATAAAAATGGTACAACACTGCGCGAAGAAGCGATCAAATTAAAGTATGTTACTGCAGATGAATACGACGCATGGGTAAGGCCCGAAGACATGACTGGAAGCCTCAGCTAAAATAGCTAAAGAAAATGCGCTACTAGGAATCAAAATTTCAATCCAAGAATCACAGATACTTTAAGGACAAAATAGGCTACTCAAATACATCCCTACTTTAAGCGATCCCAAATTTACTAGATCCCTTTGAGAAGTAATTCAGGAGCTCGCTGCAGAATATTTTTGCGAATTATTTCGCCTTCCTGTCCACTTTGGAGGTCACGTACTTTGACAACACCACGCTCTATTTCTTCGCTTCCATATATAAGAGCAAAGTGGGCACCAGACTGGTTAGCATCTTTAAACTGCTTTCCAAATCCTTGGTCCTTGAGTGGGTATTCGACTTGGAATCCCAATGAACGCAATTGAGCTGCGTCAGATAATGCCGCATCACGCTCAGCGGTACCGCCAATAATGGCAATAAAATCAGGGTAATGTCTGTATTCTGGAATAAGCGATTTCGCTTTAAGCAAATTTGCCACAGTCACATCTCCCATAGCAAAACCGACGGCCGGCATTTCAGGTCCACCCAATTTCTTAACAAGTGAGTCGTAGCGACCACCTCCAGCAAGAGCACGGCCATCACCGCTCAACTCAAAAGCTTCAAAAACAAAGCCCGTATAGTAAGCTAGTCCACGAACTATCCCAAGGTCTATTTGTATAAATTCACTAGCGCCAGATGACTCGATAAGGCGTAATAATTGCTTCCAATCATCTACCCGTGCTTTGGCTTTTTCTGCGAGCACATTCTCTAGTGGCAGGCTTAAGATATAATTACTTAGCGTATCAAAATCCCTAATCTTAATAACTTCCTCAATACGACCTAAAAAATCTTCTGCTAAATCGCCCATGACACAAGCGAGTTTATCAACGGTTTTCTTGCGTTCTGTTCGATCGAGCTTGTCGATAATAGCGAGCACGCTGGCACTGCTTGAATCGTCGAGTCCTTCGGCAGCTAGTATGAGCAGCCATAGGTCACGATCACTTAGTCGCAACTTAAAATCACTTGAATTCAACCCCAAGGATTGAAGCAACTGTGTGAGCATAGAAATAAGTTCGGCATCCGCGGCAGGACCCGACTCCCCAAAAATATCGGCATTAAACTGATAGAAAGCACGCAGGCGACCTTTTTGGGGGCGCTCATAGCGGTAGTTCTCCCCAATGTTAAACCATTTAATTGGCCGCTTCAGGCTATTTCCTTTAGCACCAACAAGTCGTGCAAGTGAGGGGGTCATCTCGGGGCGTAGAGCTACCATACGCCCTCCACGGTCTTCAAAATTAAAGAGCTGACCGACGATTTCTTCGCCCGACTTTTCTATGTAAAGCTCAAGTGGTTCTAGTACAGGTGCATCATATTCCAAGAAATTAAATGCCAGAGCAACTTTACGCCAGTGATCAAAAATATGGTTTCGATGAGCACATGTCTCGGGATAAAAATCCCGAAAACCAGGTAAGCTTTCAAATTGCATCGTAAGCCCTCCTTACTGCAGTAGTAAGAGTACTAAGTTCCGATTGGAACAGAATAATTCTAAGCATCCCCTTCAAGCGCATCGATATCGATATTCTGCAGCTGCGCCTTCAGCTCCTTACCCGCTTTAAATTTTATCACTGCTCTTTTAGGAATAACTACGTCCGTCTCAGGCTTATTAGGATTACGTCCGATACGAGACTTACGAACCTGCACCTCGAAGACGCCAAAATTACGTAGTTCGACATTACGACCTTCTCTCAAGGCGCTAGCTATAGCCTCGAGGGTAAGCTGGACTGTCTCACGTACCTCTTTTTGGGCAAAGTCTGTTTTATCATAGATATCTAAAACGATATCGCGTTTTGTAAGATTATTGGACATTCGAATGTTTGCCTCTTGGGCTTGCAGAATTAGTAATTAACAAATAAGGAAGATGTGATACTTCGGATCGTGAAAAAACTGTCAAACTAGAAAATATGAGTCAAAAAGAACCCCCCAACCCTTTCGAGGAAATTCAGAAGCAATTAAAAGAGTTATTCAAGGACTCTAATGTCAGCATTTCCGCTCGCAAAATTCCAGATGATTCGGACACACCGGAAAGCTCATCAAGCGACACTACAGATTCGTCTTCGACAAAAAATAAGAGTACTGAAACCCTCGAAAAGATACGTAATTTTCATCTTAAACCGAAGGAAATACGTGATTACTTAGACCGATTTGTAATCAGGCAGAACGATGCTAAGAAAGTGCTCTCTGTAGCAATCTGCGATCATTACAACCATGTGCGCCAATCTCTATCAGGCAAGCGCACAGAGGCCGTACAGTACAGCAAGCAGAATTTACTACTACTCGGACCCACTGGAGTTGGGAAAACATATTTAATGCAAAACGTAGCCCGTCTGATTGGAGTACCCTTTGTTAAAGCGGACGCCACAAAGTTTTCTGAAACAGGATACGTAGGATCGGATGTTGAGGATTTAGTTCGTGATTTAGTAAAAGCAGCAGGTGGTGATATAGACTTAGCGGAAAAGGGTATCATTTTTGTAGACGAAATCGATAAGATCGCCAGCGAAGCAGGTATCGGTGGGCGCGATGTTTCTGGACGTGGAGTGCAAATAAATTTGCTCAAGCTAATGGAAGAGACTGAGGTCAACCTCTATAGCCCGAGTGATATGATGTCTCAAATGCAAGCTGTCATGGAAATGCAACGTGGAGGAAAGCCTAAGGCCAAATCCATAAATACAAAAAATATACTTTTTATCGTAAGCGGCGCCTTCGACAAGCTAGCAGAATCTATTAAAAAAGATCGCGCCAATAGCGAGATGGGGTTTGGTGCGGCACAAAATGACGACCAGGAAGATCTCTCTAGCTATTTACAATATGCGCAAACGAGTGACTTTATTAAATACGGGTTTGAGCCAGAGTTTATCGGACGCGTACCAGTCAGATGCGCATGCACCGCCCTATCAGCCACAGACTTGGCGCATATTTTAACAACCTCCGAAGGAAGTGTTTTGCACCAATACCGAGACGACTTTCGCGGGTATGGAATTAATTTTGATATAACTAAAGAATCAATAATGGCCATCGCAGAACATGCCAGCAAGGAAGGTACGGGAGCTCGAGGAATCATGACCGTTATGGAGCGTTTATTTAGAGACTATAAGTTCGAACTTCCCTCGACTGCCATCAAGTACTTCGAAGTTACAACAAATATGATAAGTGATCCTAGTAAATGCCTCGCAGAACTTAAAAAAGCTAATGCTCATTTACAAAGAGCCGTATGGGAGGATGATATTAAACGATATGCTACGGCTTTTGAGAAAGCGAACGGCTTCACTCTTGAGTTTAAACCATTTGCTGTAGATGCATTAGTCGACGAAGCTAACGATCGTGATCTTACAATCCAGTCTCTGTGCGAAGATAAATTTAGAGACTTTAAGTACGGATTAAATATCATTCATAGTAATACTGGACAGACAGTCTTTAAAATTGGAAAGCTCGCGATAGAGAACGCGGATAAAGAACTTTCTAACTGGGTCGTGCGCAGCATTGAACAGGTCAAAGATAAAAAATAAGTGAGCTTGAATAAGCTAGCGCAATTACGCCAGCATTGCCATTAATAGGATAAATCAACTCAAGCTACTAGAAGACTCACTCAGATAACTATTCGATAATATTAATGCCAGAGGGAAAAAAAGTCAGTCAGATGTTTGCTGGTATATCTAGTCGTTATGACGCAGCCAACCACCTCCTAAGTGGAGGAATTGATTTCTACTGGAGGCATGTGCTGACTCGTCTAGTAAAAGAGTTTGCCCCGAAAGAGATAGCCGACCTCGCAACGGGAAGCGGCGACGTTGCTTTTAAACTACGAGAGACAATAGGCACAGGCGTGCAAATAGTTGGCTTGGACTTCTGCGAGCCTATGCTGCAGAAAGCTCGATCCAAGCGGGCAGCGAAACACATATACCAGGACATCGAATTCACATTCGGTGACTGTATGGAGCTTCCCCTGCCCTGCGATTCTGTAGATGCTATCACGATTGCCTTTGGGTTACGTAACTTTGAAGACAGACAGCGGGGCTTGATGGAGATTTTGCGTGTCTTGCGCCCAGGAGGCAGGTTATTTATATTAGAATTCTCCCAACCAGACAAATGGGTACGACCCTTTTACTACTTCTATCTCAAATTTATTCTACCCCGTGTCGCAGCACTTGCCACTGGGGATAAAAGTGCCTACGATTACCTTGCAGGTACTATCGAAAGTTTTCCAACAAAAGAAGCACTGACACAACAACTCAGACGTGCCGGCTACAATTCAATCAAAGCAAATGGTCTAACTTTTTCCATTGTTGCAATTCACAACGCCGAAAAAGCGAATTAATATACTATTATTTGTTGTGTATGTTTATATAGGCAGGATTCTTGCATATATGAATATCTAATTAAAATCCAAAACTATTAAATATAATGGACTTTACTACTCAGCTCGGACTCGATCCCAAAACTGCATCTTATGCCCACAAAGAGGCATCACTTATTGAATATGTAAATCTCAAGCTAACATCAATTGGCCAACCAACTTTCGAGTCCGTAGAAGACTCTCACTTTTCCAGCTTGAGTAAATCCCTATTAGCTAGCTACCAAGAAAAATCCCGCCTATTAGCTGACTACCTTCCTCCCTGCGATCGCAGAGTACAGAGTTTCATAACAGAATATTTCAGCGACTTAGACCCCAGTGAAACACCTCAACTACCAAACAACACTTTAGTCTTAGATCGACACGGAGTCGCACGTACTCTCTCGCTACCTGCGAATGAGGACTATTTTTGTTCTTCTATCATCGATTCTTATCGTATCCAACAAGGCGTACTTCATAATCCAAAAAGCGACCGACGTACAACGAAGGGTGTTTTTCATGTCACAGAAGGTGGTCTCCCAATTCCAAACGACAAAAAGGCAGTTCCTAAGCTGGCTGCTGCTCGCCTCTTTGCAAAGGCTTTAAATTGTGCTCCAGATTCGTTACTCACACTCCCGTTCCTTGCAAATGGAGAGAAAAAAGCACTCGCTTGGGCATCGCTCTTACTTCGTCCGGTAGTAGTTCCTGAAGTGTCCGGATTCTCCAAAGAAAAAACAATGGAAGTGCGCTTCTTCGCGCCTGGAAACCTTGTAAGTAATCTCGACTTCGTTGAGTCTATCTTTGGCAATGCTGGTGACCCATCCATTACCGAAAATGACGCCGGTCTCGACCCCTCTCACTGGACTGGACACAGTGGTTGTGTCATTCTCGCACCTCATTTAATGGGGACTACAAAGAAGGAGCTAGGTCTGCCTAACATCAAAGAAGCTACCGATCGTCAAAAGCGCGATCGCATGTGTTGGGAAAAAGAGGACGAACTCTACAATGACGGTGGCGCTTTTAAAATAACTTGCCGTGACGCGCGCGGCGTAGTCGTCACAGCAATTGCAGATAACTATTTTGGTTATTGTAAGAAAGAGGTAAAAACACAAATCAGCTTTTCTGCTAATTTAAACGGTTTGGCTGAGGAGGAGCACGCAGGCGGCACACTCGCCTTCACAGGCTACGATCTAGGAGAAGATTTCCAACTCAGCCAATATTATCCAGAAGTGGATCAGACCTTCGATAGTGTTATAGCTAAATACATAGACCGTATCGACTTGAAGCCCGAAGGTTACGCAGTCGACAAAAACTTTAATACTATCATCTACATCCCTGAAGATGCGCGTATCGAGTTAAACTCTCAGCGCATTAGTTGGTTAAGCCAAGGCGTAGAGCAAGTGATCAAACTTCTCCCCCATAACACTTATGTCTTACCATCAGGGTACAAAGTGCAAATGGTAAAACCAGCTGAAGGTCGGCGCTGGCGACTAGTAGGACATACCGCTGAAAGCCGTGTCTGCCACAAACCTTGCACTGTCTCGGGCGGCGGTAAGTCCGAGATTTCAAAACCAATTACCGACGCTATCATCTCAGGTCCGGTTTTTGTTAGTGATTTCGAAAAGGACTTTGATCGAGCTGAGGAAATTATCAATAAAGAGTATGGTCAGCGCTTCCTAGAAGAATCAAAGAATAAAACTCAAGGGCGAACACTACTGAGTAAAGACCGATCACTTGGATCAGTGGTCAAGCTTCTTACAGCCTCAAAGGCTGTATACACAGAAGCCTATAACACATGGTTGGATTCGGTGCCGCAGAACATCAAAGAACTCGTATTTATCATTAAGCGATACTACAAAGAAGACTGGGGGAATCAATGGAGGGAAAGATTTAGCGTCGACTTAATTGACGGTAAGCCGGGTAAAATTCTACGCTATCGGGAGCAGGCAATGCTCACTCAATATTTACGTGTTGGTTATACAGAAAAAGGCTCTTGGCGAACATTCGGACTGCGTAAGGATTTTACTCCTGCGGCTAAAATCTCATTAGAGGATGACATTACCGCGTCGACTGTCGCACCTACTTCACTTTTGAGCAGTCTACCTCCAGGCTGGTCGCAGCCCTCTGCGAAATTTGTACATAACTGTGAGTACAGATTTTTTCAGCGACCTGACGACGCAATTATCCGTGGCTACGACAAAGCTGCTGAGTCCGACCTTAGTTCCCACGGTAGTTTTCTTAGTAATTATGAGCCCCTTGAACGTAGCTTTGCGCAAGATGAAACCGAAGATGCTATCCGCTTTGGTCAATATACCGATCCGATGCGCAATATGATTCTTGATTTTACGAGTAAGAAGTCTCCAGATTACTACTGCACCAACGCCTTTCCGCGGATTGTAGATGGCACGCCGACTAAAAACCCTCGCTATCTCCAAGTGCGACCAGACTTAAAAGACCAGAGAGCACTTTACTTAGCAGACCTGAGCTCACGGCTTTATCGTAGGCAAGACTCCAATTCACCCTTACTAAGACCGGTTACTTCTATCCTGCCAGGACGTAGAAATAATCCGTCCGAGCCAAACTCAGGAGTCAAGGCACTGTGTGTTTTTAATCCGATACACCACATGGAGCTCCCAGAGTTATTCATGGAATATATATCTAGTATTACTGGAAAGTCTCCCTCAACAACTGGTGCTGGCTCCGAAGGTGCGTTAACTAAGGCACCTTTTAATGCACTACTTCCCATCTACGACCTTAATAATGCTTTGGTATCTTATCTTGTCACAGAGCAACCAGCTTTTATTACTGCCGCTGGATACGTTGGACCTAAGTTCCGCGTCGATCATGACATTAGCCTTCTTGTCCCAGAAATTTGGTGCCGCCTCAAGCCCGAGGAGTCCGATCCAAAATGGATGCTAGAGCACGGATACCTCGAAAAAGTCGAAGACTTTGAATATGAGGGCAGACACATACTAGCTAGTCGTTTAGGGTACCGTATAACTGCTAAATTTGTTCGGATATTTTTCGGTCGCGTCTTTAATAATCCGAGCTCAGTGCTTGATGAGGAAATGCTCAAACCAGAATTACAGGACATGGCTACATTTGTGGAAGGCATGGAGACAATCATCGCCGCGCACAAGCAAGCGGCCGATAACTACTTTGCTGACGGTTCAATTGAAGACGCCTGCCCGCCCTTAAAAGCCATTCTTCACATAATGAAGAATGTAAACTACGAGGGCGAAGGCTTAGATTCACCAAAAGTACGAGGGCTCTTCACCCGCGAAGCTTTACTCGAAAGCGATTGGTATGCCGAGCGACTCGCGAATCAACAGAATAAAGACATTAATCAATGGCAAAAGAACGTTTCCTATTTAGAGCATTTTCTCCAGCGCGAAACGCACTCGGGTGTAGCCAAACGGCTCGGGATAGAGACCCGCCTAACTGAAGCTAAAGACACCCTAGATACGGTACGTTCAAAACAGTACCTTGACTCGCTTGTCGGTACCATAGGAAGACAGCCAATTAAAATATAGTAATTTAAGATAATAATCCTAATTATAGGATTTATTCTATTACCACTCAGTCCTGACACTTAGTATTTAATCGTGGTAATCTGTAATCTATCTATCCACTAAACGATCTATTAGCATGAGTAATGAGAGAAATCATCTAATCGGTGGCATAACTGGAGGTATTGGATCCAGTCTTGCCAAAGCGCTAATTGCAGACGGACATACGGTTGCCGGATTCGCTAGGGATAAAGATAAGCTTAACCTGTTCACACAAGAAAACAATTGCCACACAGTTAGTTGTGACGCCAGTAGGCCCGAGGAGGTAATTGAAACAATCGAAGTACTCCACAAAAAATTAGGCTCTATTGATACTTACACTCATGCTATCGGCTCAATTTTTCTTAAGCCTGCTCACCTTACCACAGATGCTGACTGGATGCGCACTTTGGAGGCTAATTTACACAGCGCTTTTTACGCCTTACGCAGCATAAGTAAAATTATGTCAAAACAAGGGGGTGGCAGTTGCCTGTTCTTTAGCACTGCCGCTGCTCAGACTGGAATTGCTAATCATGAAGCAATTGCCGCCGCAAAAGGCGGAGTAGAAGCTATGGTAAGATCCGCTGCTGCTAGCTATAGCTCCAGAGGCATTCGTATAAACGCCATAGCTCCAAGTCTTACTGATACCCCCTTAAGCCAGAGCATCGTAGGCAACACGCAAGCTCTAGAAATATCAAAGCGTATGCACCCGCTAGGCAGTATTGGCCAAGCCGGCGACATTGCTAGCCTTGCTAAATGGATTCATTCAGAGAATGCTCAGTTTGTTACCGGACAGACTTTCGTCGCAGACGGCGGTATCTCATCAATCGTCCCAAAGATTAGAGCTTAGAGCCTAAAAGAGCTGTTTTGTGATAAAAGTACTCCAATCCGCAGGGACAGCTAGCGTACTACTTATTTGCACAGTTGCTAACGCAAAATCCCCGGAGCCTACCTTTCCAACATCGATTGGACTACCATCAACAGAAGATAAGCTCTATAAAATAGGAGAACATCGCTATATTCACAATATGTTCTTCAAAATCTACGACGTCGCGCTTTACGCCGAAGATGGTGCGCAAAGAAAAGACATTTTAGATGCCAAAGCCAGCTATCAACTCCAATTTCGGTACCTTAGAGAAGTAGACAAATCAATCATACTCAAATCTTCAGCAAAAATGCTGCGTAAGAACCTAGGTCCAGAGGAACTCGATAGTATCACGGCGCGACTAAATCGGCTCAATTCAGCCTACCAAACTGTAGGAAAAGGTGATTGTTCATCGCTCACCTATCAACCAGGTATAGGCACGACTCTCAATATTAACGATTTACCTATTATTACTATAGAAGGCGAAGACTTCGCTAGGCATTATTTTACTATATGGCTTGGAAAACTACCTATTTCTAAAAGTTTAAAGCAAGATCTTATTAAAATTTGAATTAAAAATACTATTAGTAATATTTTTATTCGTGTATTTTTATTCGCTAATTTTATTTCTTTACTATGTTAAAATATCAGGGTTTTTTCTTGCTATCGGGTGGCAATTAACTATATCTTTCCTTAATATATGGCTACAACAAAAAAGAAAATCGCTGTCTCTGCCAAGGAACAGGCTAAATCCAACACAAGTATGCCCGGAAAGCCCAAGAACTTCGCCACAGCGCCCATCAATGAGTCTCTTTCGAATAAAGAGAAAATAGATCTCTACAGAACAATTGTTGGTATCCGACGCTTCGAGGAGCGCTCTCTTCGCGCCTATAATCAAGGTAAGATTGGCGGCTTTCTTCATCTCTACATAGGCCAGGAATCAGTTGCTGCTGGAATCGTCTCTTTAATGGAAAAAGATGACCACATTATAACTGCATACCGCGATCACGGCCACGCATTAGCTGTTGGCATGTCGATGAACGAATGTATGGCGGAAATGTATGGGAAACATACAGGTTGCTCCAAGGGTAAAGGTGGCTCCATGCACTTTTTTGCACCCGATAAAAACTATTGGGGCGGGCATGGCATAGTGGCGGGGCAAACACCCTTAGGAGCCGGACTTGCTTTTGCACTTAAGTACAAAGGTCTAAAAGGCTGTGCACTGACTTTCTTAGGAGACGGCGCTGTTAATCAAGGTTCCTTTATGGAAACTCTTAATCTTGCATCACTATGGGATATTCCCGTGGTCTTTGTCATTGAGAATAACGGCTACTCCATGGGCACAAGTCTGAAGCGATCATCAGCTGCTGAGAATCTCGCGCACCGTGCGGAGGGCTTTGATATGGAATGGGAGGTCTGCGATGGCCACGACGTTTACGAAGTACGTGAGGTTGCTAATCGGGCCATGACTCGTGCTCGAGAAAAACACAAACCGTTTCTTTTAGAAATTCGCACCTATCGCTACAGGGGCCACTCGGTAGCGGACGCCAACCATGAAAAGTATCGAACTAAGGAAGAAATTGAAGAATACAAGCGTACCAAGGACCCAGTTAATGTAATCAAGAGACATCTCATAGACGATGGTACTCTTACCGAAGATGAGGCAAAGCGTATTGATCAAGAAAAGAAGGACGAGGCCGAAGCATCTGCTAAATTTGCTGAGGATAGCCCAGTGGCTCCTCGCAGCGAAATCCAGACAGACGTCTACTGGGAAGTTGACAACGACACAGAAGGCAATCTCAAGGGAAGATATTTCTTTAACGACTAGACCATTATGCCACTAATTACATACCGCGAAGCGATCAAACAGGCTCTAGACGAAGAGATCCTACGTGACGAAAACGTCTGTATCATGGGCGAGGAAGTCGCAGAATACAACGGAGCATATAAAGTGACGGAAGGTCTATGGGAAAAGCACGGCGACAAAAGGTTGATAGACACACCAATTTCCGAAGCAGCCTTCTCTGGTCTAGCTATCGGCGCTTCCGCATTAGGTATCCGACCTGTCGTTGAATTGATGTTTATGTCCTTTAGCTATGTAGCGATTGACCAACTTTTTAACAATGCTTCTTTCTGCCGATATATGTCTGGTGGCTTAATGAACATACCCATAGTAGTTCGCGGGCCCGCAAACGGTGGTACTAATGTCGGCGCTACACACTCACATACACCGGAGAATATGGTAGCAAATCATCCGGGCTTGAAAGTAGTCTGCCCTTCAAATGCATATGATGCAAAAGGCTTAATGAAAGCTGCTATTCGCGATAATGATCCCGTCTTCGTCATGGAAAATACCCTACTCTATGGAGAGAAATGGGAAGTACCAGAAGAGGATTATATTGTAGAATTAGGAGTTGCTAACATACTGAAAGAGGGCAAGGACCTGACTATTGTTTCACATGGCCGTTGTTCTATGATTTCACTAAATGCCGCCAAAACTCTCGAAGAAATCCACGGTGTTAGTGTCGAAGTCGTCGACCTACGCTCGATTCGCCCACTGGACGAAGAAACTATTTTAAATTCCGTAAAGAAGACGCATCGCGCCTTGCTGGTCGAAGAAAACAAGCCATACTGCGGTGTCGATGCTCAGATTTCGCACATTATACAACTAAAAGCGTTCGACTACCTTGATGCACCTGTCCACCGTGTCTCCGCCATCGATGCACCACAAATTTATGCAAAAGAACTCGAAAACTGGCAGATTCCAAACGAAGAGCGCATCATCGAAATGGCATTAAAAGCTATTATGTAGAATCTAATATTATTTTTTATATTTAAAACCTAAACTTAACTACCTAAATCATGGCCACACTTATTGATATGCCCAAACTTAGCGATACCATGACTGTAGGTACACTGGTCAAATGGTTAAAGAATGAAGGTGATCCTGTTTCTAACGGCGATATGATAGCGGAGGTAGAGACCGATAAAGCCACGATGGAAGTCGAGTGTTTTGACGATGGTGTATTAATTAAGCAATACTGCGAAGTTGGTGATGAGGTTATCGTCGGAGGTCCCATCGCTGCAATAGGCGAGGCAGGAGAAAGTGCGCCCGAAGCGAGCACTGCCGCGAGCACAACAGTAGAAGAAGCGCCAAAGAAAGAAGTAAAAGATCCCGTCATTAGCGAGAAACTAGTAAGCCCCAGCGAAGTTCCCGCAGAAAAACTGGTACCTGAAGTTAGCAAAGATGCCGTCCCAACCGCCGCAAATGCAGGGCGTATTAAGGCCTCTCCACTAGCTAAAAGGATAGCTACAGAAAAAGGTATCGATCTTTCTACTATTAAAGGCTCAGGTCCTAATGGGCGTATAGTAAAAGGCGACGTTGAAAGCGCGACACCCAATGCTGTAATCAACGAAGGCACTTCCGCCTCTACAACCACTGCCACTACCACTACTATCGCCACTCTCGAAGAACTCACTATTCCTGTGTCCAATATGCGAAAAAGTATTGGAAAAGCACTTGTTGCTTCCAAAACTCAAGCGCCACACTTTTATTTACAAATCGAAGTTAATGGTGCTCCCCTAGCTAGCCTGCGCCAAGAACTCAATGCTAAGTTAGCCCTTCAATCCACAGAACAAGGCGGTGCAAAATTCTCAGTTAACGACCTTACACTCAAGGCCGCCGCAGAAGCGGTTCGCCGTGTACCCGCAATCAATCGATCATGGGAGGGTGAGACTATACAACAACATCCGAACGTACACCTCGCCTTTGGCGTCGCCATAGACGACGGCTTGGTAACTCCAGTTATCCGCGCCGCTGAAAACAAGGGTTTACGCGAAATTAGCGCAGAAGCAAAGGTGCTGATTAAGAAAGCGCGCACTAAGAAACTCACACCAGATGAAATGACCGGTTCCACACTCACTGTAACTAATCTCGGAATGTTTGGAATCTCTGATTTTTACGGTATCATTAATCCAAACAACGCAGCGATACTGAGTATCGGCGCTACCATAAAAAAGCCAATAGTTAACGAAAAGGACGATATTGTAGTAGGCCAAATAATGAAAATTGGGCTTTCCGGCGATCACCGTACGATCGATGGGGCAGTTGGGGCACAGTATCTCCAAGCGCTGAAGGAAATACTCGAAACTCCTGCTCTGATGCTAGTCTAAATAGGATAGCTTAACAATATGTATTCAATGCCCGCTACACACGCGGGCTTTTTTGTCGCCTCTCTTAGAAATGAGTGCGTTTTTTTATCACTTTTTCACTTATTAATAAGATTCGTATTGTTACTCGCTTTCTAGATCTCCAAGTTTATTTTAATGTTACTCGTGATATGCAACCGATAATTCTTCAAGGCCGTCCCTCTTTTTCTAAGTTCCGCCTCAGCGCGTTGCAAAGTGCAATCAATGCAACCACACCCGATCTCGATATCTCTTCAATTGATGCGGTCGATGTCTATTTCATCGAGGCCAAAAAACCGCTAAACGGTGCAGCAAAGGAGCGCGCGCTTGCCCTACTTAATGCGGAGCAAACTACAATTAATAGTGGTGGTTTCTTTGTCACGCCACGAAAGGGCACCATCTCTCCTTGGTCCACAAAAGCCACCGACATTTTCCTAAATTGCTCTATTGAAGGTGTATCTCGTGTCGAGCGTGGCATCCACTATCGCATCGTCGATAGCAATGGACTAGAGCTTACTATCGTAAATTTAGGGGCCGCTCTCTACGCCCTACACGACCGAATGACAGAAGCGGTGTACGCAGATGTAAGTGACTTTTTTACACATTTTCAACCTGCTAGAGTACGTACTGTGCCACTAATGGATGAGGGTCCCGAAGCTTTTCATAGAGCCAACATTAAATGGGGCCTTGCCATGAGCCCAGAAGAGATCGACTACCTAGTCAAAGCCTACCAGAAAATGCGTCGCGATCCGACCGATGCTGAACTTGTTATGTTCTCACAGGTTAATTCTGAGCACTGCCGCCATAAAATTTTTAACGCCGACTGGATTGTCGACGGAGAAAAAAGCGAGCTAAGCCTCTTTAACATGATTCGCAATACTCACAATTTGGCACCAGAAGGGACACTAGTAGCGTACTCTGATAACTCAGGCGTATTAAATGGCTCTCCCGCTGATTGGTTCGAGGTCAATCAACGCGGCGACTTGCGTAATTATAAAAAGACGGAAACTCAGCTCGATATTTTATGCAAAGTGGAAACTCATAATCACCCCACCGCTATCTCGCCCTTTCCCGGAGCTGCCACCGGAGTGGGCGGTGAAATACGCGATGAAGGCGCAACGGGAATCGGGGGACGTCCGAAAGCCGGCCTTTCAGCATTTATGGTCTCCAATCTTGAAGTACCCAGCTATCCACTTCCTTGGGAAAAATCTATTGCTGAGCACCCGGATCGTCTGGCTAATCCCGTGAATATTATGCTAGAGGGCCCTATTGGCGGTGCTTCCTTTGGAAATGAATTTGGTCGCCCTCAGTTATGCGGAATGTTTCGTACCTTACAGTTTGAACATAACGGCCGCCACCGTGGCTACCATAAGCCAATTATGGCAGCTGGCGGTATGGGTAACCTCAAACGAGAGCACGTCGCGAAAAAAGATATACCACCGGCAGCCTGCATTATACAGCTGGGTGGGCCTGCTATGAAAATTGGACTCGGCGGCGGCGCTGCGTCCTCCATCGCAGCGGGAGCACAATCTGCAGCGCTCGACTTCGACTCTGTCCAGCGAGGCAATCCAGAAATGGAACGGCGCTGCCAACAAGTAATCGATGGATGTATCGCATTGGGTGCAGATAATCCCATGCTCTCTATACACGACATAGGAGCGGGGGGCTTATCCAATGGACTACCCGAATTAGTCGAGGCAACTGGTGGGAGGTTTCATCTACGTAAGATTAATAGTGAAGACAAGTCTATGAGCCCGATGGAAATCTGGTGTAATGAGTCACAGGAACGTTACGTTATGGGCGTCTTACCTGAGCGTGTGGAAGAGTTCCGATCTATTTGCGAACGCGAGCGCTGCCCTATGAGCATTGTGGGTGAAGCAACCGGCGACGGACGACTGACCTTGGAAGACGCTCACTTCAACGATAAGCCTATCGATATGGAAATGAACGTGCTTCTAGGGAAAACTCCAAAGATGCTAAAAGACGTATGCCGATTAATTGAGGAGCACCCCCCTATTGACCTATCAGGGATAAAACTCTCCGACGCTATTGACCGGGTGCTCCGCTTTCCTGCAGTCTCTAATAAGAATTTCCTCATTACCATCGCAGACAGATCTGTTACCGGTATGGTCACTCGCGACCAGATGGTAGGCCCCTGGCAGACACCTGTAGCCGATGTCGCCGTAACTTCCTCCTCTATGAGCACCTACTGCGGCGAAGCCATGGCAATCGGCGAACGTACACCACTCGCGGTTATCAACGCCCCCGCCTCTGGCCGTATTGCTATTGGCGAATGTTTGACTAATATGGCAGCCGCCCAAGTTTCCAATATAGAGCGAATCAAACTATCTGCCAATTGGATGGTAGCCGCCGGAGAAGAGGGCGAAGATGCTAATCTTTACGACACAGTAAAATCGGTAGGAATGGAAATTTGCCCTGCTCTTGGCATTAGCATCCCAGTGGGAAAAGACTCTATGTCCATGCGAACCAGGTGGAAAGATAGCAAAGGTAAAGACCATAAACAAGTCTCTCCTCTTAGTCTAATGGTAACTGGATTCAGTGGTGTGGGAGACGTTCGTAAGACGGTCACTCCTGACATTAAAGAATCTGAGAGTATACTCTTATTAATTGATCTGGGTGGGGGGAAAAACCGCATCGGAGCAAGCGTACTAGCTCAAGTCTTCAATCAGGTCGGTAGTGTTACTCCAGACCTCGATAATCCAGAAAAATTCAAAGGCTTTTTTGCCCTTATTCAGGAATTAATAGCTGATAATCTCCTACTCTCCTACCATGACCGTAGTGACGGTGGTTTGCTAGCTTGTATAACAGAAATGGCAATTTCAGGAAGGAGTGGCATACAGCTCGTTCTAGATAAGCTTTACGACTGTAGCCATTGCGAATCCGAAAGCGTAGTAGGTACTAATTCTTACCAATCTGGAGAATTAGTAAATGTACTGCGCTTGTTATTCGCGGAAGAGTTGGGCGCCGTAATTGAGATCGAGAAAGCTCATCTTGCTGAAGTCACCGCAGCCCTAGCAAAGCACAATATAAGCGACATCACTCACCTCATCGGGAAACCCACAAAGGAAAAAAGCTTCAGCATAAGCCTTAACAACGAACTCTTATATAGCGAGTCGATCACTACCCTTAACCGCGCTTGGTCCGAACTCAGCTTCCAAATGCAATCAATGCGCGACAACCCTGTCTGCGCAAAAGAAGAATTTGACACACTGCTAGATGAATCAAATCTAGGCACGATTATTAAGCCTAGGTTCGATATTAACGAGGTTGAAGGCTTTAAAATTGCAGCAGTAAAGCCTAGGATGGCTATTCTTCGTGAACAAGGCATTAACGGTCAAAACGAAATGGCCTTTGCCTTTGACCGCGCCGGATTCCAATCCATCGACATCCATATGACCGACCTTCTTGCTGGACGGGTTGACTTAGCAGAATTTACAGGACTCGTGGCCTGCGGTGGTTTCTCTTACGGCGACGTCCTTGGGGCGGGTTCAGGATGGGCAAAAAGTATTTTATATAATCCTAAGCTGGCTGATATGTTCCAAGCATTCTTCGAGCGCTCGGATAGTTTCACTTTAGGCGTCTGTAACGGCTGTCAGATGATCTCCCAGCTCAAAGATATTATTCCTGGCGCTAAACATTGGCCTCAATTTCTTCGTAATAACTCCGAACAATTCGAAGCTCGTTATGCCAATGTCGAAGTTCTAGATTCTCCAAGTCTTTTTCTAAAGGATATGGAAGGATCAATTCTCCCAATCCCAGTAGCCCACGGGGAGGGGCGTGCTGATTTTACCAATCCCATAGACTACGAGCAATGCATAGACCAAGAACTAATTGGTCTTAGATATATAGATAGTAATGGAAAAGCAGCCGAACAATACCCCGCCAACCCAAACGGTTCTCCTGGAGGAGCGACAGGATTTACATCGGCAGACGGCCGAGCCACCATTATGATGCCGCATCCAGAACGCTGCTTCCGATCTGTGCAAATGAGCTACCGATCGAAGGATTCATTTAAAGGTGAAGCTGGGCCATGGTTGAAAATGTTCCAAAATGCACGCTCCTTTGCTGCAAACATTTAAGGGCTTAAGCTAAAGGTAAAAGCAGTTTGTAATTAACTAGAAAATAGTTTTCATATCTCTTTCTATTAATCTTAAGCCCCTTAAAAAATGAAAACTCTACACGCAGCAGCGGCGAAAGACCCCCACGAAAACCGCTCACCACTTAGCCCAGAATCCATCGGTAAATTGTCCAATATGGGTATAAGTATTACCGCGGACAAAGGCATTGCATTAAAATCTGGTTTCACAGATGAATCTCTAGTGCAAGCTGGTGCGCAAGTGAGCGAACTAGGCGAAGGTACAGCATTGGCCGACATTATTATACGAATCGCCAAACCAACACAGGAAGATCTAGATGCCCTAGAGCCTGGAACCTTGCATATAAGCTTTCTAGATCCCTTTAATGAAAAAGATTTAATTCAGAAATTAGCTGATAAAAAAATCAGTGCCATTAGTATGGAAATGATTCCTCGGTCCACCCTTGCTCAGAAGATGGATGCATTAAGCTCACAGGCGAACCTCGCAGGTTACTTTTCTGTAGTCAAAGCTGCCGAAACATTAGGCAAGGTTCTGCCCATGATGATGACTCCCTCGGGAACCATAGCTCCTGCTAAAGTATTTGTCATCGGAGTGGGCGTTGCTGGATTACAGGCTATCGCCACTGCCAAACGTATGGGTGCCCAAGTTCAAGCTTTTGATACTCGTCCCGAAGTAGAGGAGCAGGTAAAGTCAATCGGAGGAAAATTTCTTAAGATTGATCTCGGAGAGACCGGACAGACTGAACAAGGCTATGCCAAGGAACTCACACATGAACAAATTATTAAGCAAAAAGAGGGAATGAAAAAGGCATGTTCCCAATCTGATATAGTAATTACAACTGCTAAGCTTTTCGGCCGTCCCGCGCCTACCCTAGTCGATGCGGATATGATAGCGGTGATGAAACGTGGTTCTGTCGTTGTTGACCTTGCAGTCGAAACCGGAGGTAATGTTGAAGGCTCTATTTTGAATAAAACAGTAGAAAATGAAAATGGAGTAAAAATTATAGGTCTAGCTAATCTAGAGGGTCAGGTTGCTAAGGACGCTAGCTCCATGCTTGCTGCTAATTTCGCTAATCTTATTGAACACTTTTGGGATAAAGATCAGGGCTTGGTCAAACTTGACCCCGAAGACGAAGTCCTCAGAGAATGCCTCATTACTCACGGGGGAACTGTAGTCCACGAAAGATTTAAAGAGAAGACCTCAAAATAGAGCTTCCCTTAAGCATTAACCCGACTCACCTACAACAAATGGATCCGATTACCCTAATCTTCATATTTACACTAGCCGTCTTTCTCGGCTTCGAATTGATATCTAAAGTTCCGTCACAATTACACACACCGCTTATGTCGGGGTCCAATGCCATATCAGGGATTACAGTAGTCGGCGCTATTGTCCTTATGCAACAAGGAGATAACTCACTCGCACCATGGATCGGACTTGCTGCTCTCATTCTTGCTACAGTAAACGTTGTGGGCGGTTATCTCGTAACTGACCGTATGTTAGAGATGTTTAAGAAGAAGGGAGATTCCAAATGAATGAAGGTGTACTCATAAGCTACGTCGTCGCAGCGATCCTCTTTATCTTCGGCATTAAAATGCTGGGCTCAGCCAGCACAGCTAGGAAAGGGAACTTACTCTCTTCGGTTGGTATGCTCATAGCGATAGTAGCAACCCTCACTGAGGCTAACCTAGATTACCAATGGATCGCTGCAGGTATTATTATTGGTGCGCTCATTGGTGTAGTAGCTGCGAAGCGAGTTGAAATGACTGGGATGCCTGAACTTGTCGCTCTTCTCAACGGCTTTGGAGGCGCAGCGAGCTTCCTTGTAGGATGGGCGCAGTATACGGCAGTATACAACAACCAAGAGGTAGATATTTCCTATTTTGAAGCCTCTGTAATATTCATTGCTATCTTTATTGGTGCGATCACCTCCTCTGGTAGCTTAATTGCTTGGGGTAAGCTATCTGGGAAGATGGGTGGCAGTCCAATTACTTTTTCCGGACAGAAAGTGCTCAATCTAGTTTTTATTGTCGGTACATTCGGTCTTGGGGTAGCCTTTACCATCCTGAGCGCAGGTGATTCTGGACCTAGTATCCTCTACGCATTCCTGACATTATCTCTCTTATTAGGGGTCATGCTAGTCATACCTATTGGTGGAGGCGATATGCCTGTGGTCATCTCTTTACTTAACAGTCTATCCGGATTAGCGGCATGTGCTGCTGGCTTTGTTTTAGGAAACGTAGTTCTAATAGTGGCAGGTTCTCTAGTGGGAGCTAGTGGTCTAATCCTCACAGTGATCATGTGTAAGGCAATGAATCGTAGCCTCATTAATGTTATCTTAGGAGGATTCGGTGGGTCTAGTAGCGGCAGTAAAGAGCTCGAGGGTGAGATGAAGCCCATGAATGTGGCAGATGCCTTTTATGTTCTCGAAGCTGCTAATAAAGTCCTCTTTATACCTGGCTATGGGATGGCTGTCGCACAAGCGCAGCACGTAGTGCGCGAATTGTCAGATCTTCTTGAAAACAACGGCTGCGAGGTCGGCTATGCTATTCACCCTGTAGCCGGGCGAATGCCTGGGCACATGAATGTACTACTCGCTGAAGCGGACGTACCTTATGAACAACTCCTAGAAATGGATGCTGCTAATGCTCAACTACCCCTCACCGACGTAGCTATAGTCATAGGGGCCAATGATGTGGTTAACCCCGCAGCACAGGAGGATCCAGGATCTCCAATTTATGGGATGCCCATAATTAATGCCCACCAAGCAAAGACAGTATTTTGCCTCAAACGCGGCCAAGGCACCGGTTTCTCGGGTCTGCAAAACCAACTCTTTGGAATGGACAATACCCGAATGGTTTACGGTGACGCTAAGTCCACTATTGGCAGCCTTGTTAACGAATTTAAGAACACGGACTAACTTCTAAATACTCAGTAATTAGTTTCTGTAAGAAAAATATATTATATGTAAGAACAAACAAAGTGGTCCGTGGAACTACTATAGCCCTTTAAAAGGATCCCTCTTGGAAGAGTTGTTTACTTAATATATGCAATCAGCATAATGAACTAACCTAGGCATAGGTGGGCCTTAAACCTAAAATTTATCAAGAAAATACTTGCTACAGCTATCCTGCTCCCTACTTTCCATCTTTCAATTTTCAACTGAGTAACTCCTATGTCACGAATTTGCGCAATCACAGGTAAACGCCCATCCAAAGGTGGTCGTATCATCCGTAAAGGTCTCACTAAGAAAAGTGGTGGTATCGGTACTTCTCTTGTAAAGAACACACGGAGGAAATTCCGCCCAAATGTTCAGCGTATTCGCGTCAAGCTTCCTAGCGGTCAAGTAAAACGTATGTGGGTTTCTGTTAAAGCCATAAAGGCAGGCAAAGTCACTAAGGCTTAAAAGCCATTCACAGCGCCCTATCATTATAGGGTTTAAGCACAGTAATTATGTTAATTCTGCGGTTGAATCACACCTTGGATAAAAAGTTTTCTTATTGGCATCTTGACTAACAATTAGTGATACCAGCTAAACAGCTCTTGGATCGTGATCCTACTTCTTTCCTCTAGGATGATACAAGGCGTGCTCATCAACCAAACGCTGCGATTGTACGGAGGTGTAGATTTGAGTGGTCGATATATCGGCATGCCCAAGCATTTCTTGAATCGCACGTAGATCTGCTCCTCCTTCTAGTAAGTGCGTGGCAAAGGAATGGCGAAGAAGGTGAGGCTTAATGGATTTCTTGATGCCTGCACATCTGGCTTGCTCCTTAATCATCACCCAAACCATCTTACGCGAAATCGCCCTGCCTTGCTGACTAAGAAAAAGTTCACTGCCTGTGCGAGCTTTAACAAAATGCGGACGTCCTCCTGCAAGGTAGTCTTCTACTGTTTTGACCGCGACCTCACCAATCGGTGTGATGCGCTCTTTCGAACCTTTCCCTAAAACTCGGATGTACCCTTCTTGTAAGTTAATACTTTGTAGCAAAATACCGCAGAGTTCGGATACACGTAATCCGCTACTGTAGAAAAGCTCTAAAATGGCACGGTCTCTCAGACCATGCGGTGAGCTATTAGAGGGAGCATCTAGTAGTAGTGTTACCTCCTCCCTCGAAAGCACCTCTGGTAATGTGCGAATTACCTTAGGTGCTCCAAGTAACTCAGTGACGTCATCTTCACGAATACTCTCACGTACAAGATATTTCGCTAACATACGCAAAGCCGAGATTTTACGTACTTGGCTAGCACGTGCATAATGGGCACGACTCAAACTTTCTGTCCACAAAGACAAATGAGTAGGCTCCACATCTGCCCAACTATTAACCCCCATATCGGACAGAAATTGCACACACTGCTTCAGATCCCGAGCATATGCCTGTAGTGTATTAGCTGAAAGCCCACGCTCTAATTCTAACCAAGCTAGGAAACTCTCCAAAACTTCGTTAAAGGCAGATGGAACTCTGTCATGAAAATCATTTATCATGGATTCTATAGGTTGATATCTTAAACATGTTCCTTGCAAGCTTGCATGGGAAGCACACAGTTTATGATTTTGATGAACAATTCAGTAGATAGTGACCAGAGTATCAAGCCCACCGACTTACGGGGTATACTGAAGTATGTCCCCATGTTCCAAAATCAAATCTTCGTACTTGCTATAGATGGCAGTCTCGTCGCGCACGAAAACTTCCAAAATGTCTTACTCGATATCGCAGTTCTGCGTTCGCTAAATATCAAAGTAGTGCTCGTCCATGGGATAGGTCACCAACTGAAAACACTGTCCAAAGATAAGCGAGTAGATATATCGGACTCGCATGGAGTATCTAAAACAGACTTTAGCACGCTAGAGCTTGCGACTGAGGCATCCGCTATTGTCAGCCACGATATAATGCAAGGATTGACCCGTAATAAACTCAGCTGCGCGCTATGTAATGGCGTACGAAGTAAAGAGTTAGGTATCATAAAAGGCGTAGATCAGCTCAACACAGGCGCTGTGGACAAACTCGATGATGGGCTTATACATAAATTGCTCGATGCGAATACAATTCCTTTATTCTCACCTATCGCTTTCAGTCGAGAAGGCTCACCTTTAAGAATTAATTCTGATTCGCTCGCAGCAGGCCTAGCATCGAAATTAAGAGCCTCTAAGCTAATTTTTTTAACTACAGAGGAAAGCATAAAAATAGACTCCGAGCCTTTGACTAGCATAACAGTCAATGAGCTAGAATGTTTACTACAGACCCTACCTGAAAAATATACGCACAGACTACGAAGTAAAATACAATACGCTGTAAAAACAGTTAATGCTGGTACCCCACGGGCACATATTCTCGATGGACGTCTCTATGGTGCGCTACTAAATGAAACTTTCGATAAAGTCGGAATCGGCACGATGGTTCATAGCAACGAGTATCAGTGTATCCGCCGTGCTGTGCCTACAGATGCTCACTCTATATATAACATTACCCAGAACGCTGTGCGTTCTGAAAGGCTACGCGAACGCTCACAAGAATCAATTGAAGCCGAAATTAGCGACTATTTGGTTTATGAAATTGACGGAAGTATTGTCAGTTGCCTCAGCCTTAGAAGCTACGACTCTGTGCTCGAAGTCGGCAGTGTATACGTTCAACCCTTCTATCAGAACAAAGGTGTCGGTCGCAAGATGATAGAATTTGCCTGCGGCCAAGCCAAAGAACGAGATGTTAAAAGAGTATTCGCTATGACTACGCAAGCCGGTAAATTTTTCTCCGAAGTTTGCTCTTTTCTGGAGGGTACCGTAGATGATCTTCCAATAAACCGACAGGTAGAGCATAGAAAAAACGGCAGAAATTCCAGAGTCTTTTATCGTGATATCTAGTTATCTAATTGGCACTTTAAATGGAACTCTACCACACAACCGACCACCGCGGAGTTTCTGAGCTTAATCCAAGCATTAAAAAAATGCGCGCACTGATCGATAGTCTAGATGAGCGCAGTGTAGACGAGGCTGATCACCCAGATATATCTCTCGTACACGACCCCAGCGGTTGGTCGCTTAGCGTCTATCCGAGCGGTATAGTAACTCTCGAAAACCTCGATGATGTAAGGGAAACGACTCGCTACATGAAGGATGTATCACGTAACCAGGCCCACAAGCTGTGGATAAAGCTCTCATGTGGTGAGATCGAATATGTGAAAAACCTACCTTGGATACTGAACGAAGCCTGAGGCTAAAGTTCTGCGAAAAATTTATTTTCGATTAGGTCCAAGCTAAGCTTATCACAAAGTCATCAACTATTTTGAAGGCGAACGACAGTTGCACCAATTCAGAATCAAATCTAGCATCCATTTCTTTAATATCTGCTGTGCCTTCTGCCAAGTTAACACTAAGAGCAAGCTCTCTAAAATTTCCCAATTCACGCCAGCGGGGAAACTGAGCCTTATAAAAAGCTTCCTTCAAGCTAAATAGAATCGAAGCATTCACTTGATTATCTCCAGCAAACGAAACTTCTAGAGGATGAATTACTCGACGAGCAGCCGACTCGCTCAGTCGGTTGGTTTTCTCTAAGTCTAACCCTATAAAGGCATATTTCTCTTTTTTGGCAGCAACAGCCATAGCTATGCCTAGACTATGAGAGATAGAACCTAGGAATCCCTGCGGCCAATTAGGTAAGCCATCTGCATCTGGTAGAGCAATCCGGTCTTCTGACCCTACTTTAGCCAAAGCTTGGCTAGCACATCGCCTACCAGCCTTGAATTCTTCTTGCCGATGTTTCGCCCAAGAGTGAATCATATCGTATGCATTATTGGGCAACCCAATAAGATCGGCTTCTCCAAGAGAAGAAACGGCAGTAGCACAGTCACTCGGCGCCAAAGCGTCTAGCGTATTTTGTAACCTAATAGATATTTCCTCTAGTGACACGATTAAATAAAGTGCGATACGCTCACCTTTGGCAAGACGCTACGACTTTACAATTTCGACATGTTGCACGTTGATCAGGCCAGCATCGAACCCCGCTTCACAATAACTAAGGTAGTAGTTCCACTTACGGCGGAAGTTGGCATCAAAGCCCAAACTATCAACTAGCGAATCCGCGCTATTAAATGCCTGCGCCCAATATCGCAAGGTCTTCGCATAATCAGATCCAAAACGGTGCATAGAAAGAACCTGAGTTTCGCCTGCATTGGCGACATGCTCACGTATCGCACCTGGTGAAGGCAAATGCCCGCCAGGAAAAATATGCTTCTGTATCCAATCACAACTGCGACTATAGCTTTTGTACCTTTCATCTGGAATTGTTATCGCCTGTATCACAGCACGCCCTTTGGATCGTAGGCTACGGCTTATAATTCTGAAATAGCTATCAAGGTATTCTCGGCCTACCGCTTCAATCATTTCACAAGAAAGAACGGCATCGTATTGCCCTTTCTGGATGCGGTAGTCTTCAAGAGCAATCTCTACCCGATCATTAACCCGCTCGCTTTCAAATAAGGCTTCAGAAAATGCAAATTGCTTCTCGGAAAGGGTGATCGTTTTGACTCGACAACCGCGCTGAGCAGCACGTAGCGCGAGTGCACCCCAACCAGATCCTATTTCAAGAATGGAGTCCCCCTCACCTACACGCGCGAGGTCGAGCATCCTGTCAATTTTATTAATCTGAGCTTGTTCTAGGCTTTCACTAGACTCAGAAAACAGTGCACTAGAATAGGTCATTGTCTGGTCTAAAAAAGTTTTATAAAATTCGTTACTTAGGTCGTAATGTGCCTGAACATTTTCTTTACTATGCTCGATCGTGTTGCGTCTAGCCTTGTGGTAGAGGCGATTCATCTGCTGTGTTATTAAGGAGAATCCACGTTGCACATATCCAATATCTTTTTGGTTCCTCGCTAGTAAAAGTAATAGTTTCGACAAATCTGGCGTATCCCAATCATCTCTCACATAAGCCTCACCGAAGCCTATACTACCACCGGCAATAACAGTCTTAAAAAATCGGTCATGCTTTATATGCAACTCAAGTACCGGTTCAGTATGTTCACCCACAAACTCACACGCACCACTAGGAAAAATAATCTGCAATCTACCATAGCGTAGTCCACGCAACATCCAGACGAAGGCCCGTTCTACTAACCGTAGCCTTATGTTAGGTAGCTTGCGTTTATTTAAGCTTAAGGTTTCCGAGGAGTCCATGGAAAGAAAGTATTTGTTGTCGCTTGATAATGCCGGTACGCCTCACCACGACTCTTAAGTGAAGATCGCTCAGCATAGGGCACCCCAGTAACAAAGCGTAGAAATAAATACATGGCAAGAGGCCCTATCCAAGATAGCCATACCAGAGAAGATCCCAGCGCTAGCAAAGTGTAGGCGAACCAGTACAGCCATTCAAAGAAATAGTTCGGATGTCGTGAATAACGCCAAAGACCACTCCGGCAAACACCAAGCCTATTACTTGGTTGGGCACGAAAAGCTGCTAATTGGCGATCCGCTAATGCTTCACCTAGCATAGACATAAATGCGATGCCGAGGCCAATGATATCCGTCAAATGTCCAAATGGCTTTGGATTATCCATAGCTACGAGGACAGGAATAAGAAAGAGAGCGATGAATAATATTTGTAGCAGGAAAAGAAAGTAAAATCTTATAGGTGCCTTCTCACCCCAATACTCGGCCAAAGATTTATAGCGTGGGTCCTCATGCTCTCTTAAGACACGGTCTCTGAATAAGTAAAAACTTAAGCGAAGAGACCAAGCTAAGATAATTATCAAGACGAAACGCGAGCGTATAGAATCTAAATCGAACAAAATAAAGTAGGTTAGCGCACTAAAACCTAGGCCCCCTGTCCAGATGATATCTACAATAGCCATAATCCCCCGCTTGCGAGCAAAGATGTATGCAATTGTAGCTACTAAAAAACCTAGGCTAAAGAATCCGATCCAAAAAAGTAGCATAGCAATAGTGTAAGAGACCCCAATGATGACTGAATTTCTCTAGAGTGCAGATAACTTGCGCTAGCTGGCAAGCTCGCAAACCTCACCCTTTTGGAAGCTCATGATTTAGCACGCAAGGCTTCGGCTTCTTCATATATTTTTTCAGGGTAAACCCTTAGATCCCAGACAAGGCCGAGTTTTTCTAATACACGCAGGCTCCAGTAGGTCAAATCAAGTTCCCACCAGTACATACCTTGGCGAGCAGAGGATGGCCACCGGTGATGATTATTATGCCAGCCTTCGCCGAAAGTGAGCAGAGCTACCCACCAGCTGTTACGGCTCTCATCATCAGTTACGAACCTCTTACTACCAACAATATGAGTTACTGAATTTACACAAAAAGTTACATGATAAACGAGGACTGTGCTTATGAAAAAGCCCCACATAACAAGCTGGATTCCACTGGTTCCTAAAGAAGGATAAAATGCGTTTAAAATAGCGCCTAAGCCATAAAGTAGAACAATTAGTGTAATAACTGGTAATATGTGAAAGCGGTCAATAAAACGAAGCTCAGGAAATTTAGTAAGGTCTTTAATTCTATCGTGCTGGATTGAACCATATGCTCTGCAGAGGACCCAACCGATATGCGCCCAAAAGGCATCTTTCACAACTGGAGAGTGGATATCTTCTTCTTTGTCTGAGTGCTGATGATGATGCCGATGGTTTGCAGCCCACCACATAGGGCCCAATTGTGCCGATGAAGTGCCCACCCAAGCCAACACGAACTGAAAGATTCGCCCTGTCTTGAAAGCACGGTGTGAAAAATAACGGTGAAAGCCCGCAGTAAGAGCAAATACGCGTACTACATAAGTGAGAGCCAGCACCGCCAGCGCAACCCAACTAAATCCAGTAAATAGTGCTCCCAAAGCCAAAACATGCATTATAAAAATAGGAGAAGACGCCATGAGTAGGCGATTATCATCATCCTCAAGAGCGTGTTGTAAAATACTACGGATTTTTTGCATACATCAATAAAAGGGTTAAATATATATAATTTGCAAACCTAGAGCTAATTTTAAGTAAGTCCAAACTACAGCTAACGATATTTAGTGATGACTACTATCCATGAACTCTACCGCGAACAAACGGTATCCACAAATCTTGACATTGCTTGGGACTTTATACGCACCCCGCGAAATCTGAATCGAATCACGCCAGATGACATGAGTTTTGAGATCGTGAGCGATCTACCTGAAGAAATGTATAATGGACTACTCATAGAATACAGAATTGGTATTCCAATAATTGGTAAGCAAACTTGGCTTAGCGAACTCAAGCACATACGCGATCGACACTCATTTGTCGACGAGCAGCGTTGTGGTATGCCGCGGGTAGTCGAGGATGGAGATAGCTTTGCGGCTAATGCACGCATAAAGGCGATCGCACTGCGAGCTTTAGCGCCAAAGAAAGCTTGGATCATGTCGGATGATTCGGGTCTCGAAGTCGATGCACTCGAGGGTGCCCCAGGTATTTATTCTGCGCGGTATGCTGGTCAGGGTGCCACCGATAGCAAAAATGTAGAAAAATTACTAGGTGAGCTCACAGAACGGACTGGGAAAGATCGTAAGGCTCGTTTTCGTTGCATCTTATGTTTATTAGATGCGCGAGGTAATGAATCCTATCATGAAGGCATTTCTCATGGCGTAATTGCATCCGTTGCATCTGGTAAAGAGGGGTTTGGGTACGATCCAATTTTTATTCCAGATGGCCATAGAGAGTCTTTCGGAGAACTTGGACAAGAAATTAAGTCACGTTACAGCCATCGTGCTCTAGCAGTGCGGGCTATGCTAAACTTCTTAACAGCTTAGGTAATACTTGTTGAGATTATGAAAACTAGTTTTTTTAAACATCGCT
>CABXXS010000013.1 GCA_902516225.1 Puniceicoccaceae bacterium
ATTTTAGCTGAGGCATATAGGAAAGGTGCGTTGAACTGATCTTCATCTGCATCGAGATCTAAGAAGAGTTCTAGAACCTTATCATGAACCCAATCGGGCCGGGCAGAGTCTCTGTCAACTTTGTTAATCACACATATAGTCTTAAGGCCTTGGTCGAGAGCCTTGCGCAGCACCCAGCGAGTCTGCGCTTGGGGTCCACCGACTGCATCGGTCAGCAGTAAAACACCATCTACCATTTTCATCACTCTTTCGACTTCGGCACCAAAATCAGCGTGTCCTGGAGTATCGACTATATTTATAGTGTAAACTTCGCCGTCTTCAGGGTTTGTCCATTTTACAGCCAAGTTCTTAGCCTTAATAGTAATTCCTTTTTCACGTTCGAGATCCATTGAGTCCATTGCTCGCTCTTGAACACGCTCGTTCTCACGGTAAGTACCGCTCTGCGCTAGTAAACAGTCTACGAGAGTGGTTTTGCCGTGGTCAACGTGGGCAATTATAGCGATGTTACGAATATTTCTGGCGTCCATGAATGAGGAGGTCGTATATAAATAGGAAACCCGCCGCAAAGAGTCGGCGGGAATAAATTAAGTTCGGCATAAATGTCCGCCTAGAGTCTAAAGTCAACGGAAATTGCCAAGATAACTATGCGATCGTAGTACCGAAGGACTAGAATAAACAAAAAAATGTTTTTAGTAGGGAAATACGAAGATCAATTATTTGTCTATTCTGAGTCTAATAGTCGTCGAAATGCTTTCTCATCTAATATGGCAATATTAAGTTTCTCAGCTTTGATATATTTTGAGCCACTCGCTTCCCCGCAGAGTAGATAGTCGGTCTTTTTGCTGACAGTCGAACTGGTGCGCCCACCGGCAGCCTCAATTAACTGGGTTGCTTCATCACGAGTCATACTTGGAAGGCTCCCAGTCAAAGCGATCGTTTTATTTGATAGCGCGCCACCTAGAGGAGCCTGCCGGCTACTTTTAAAGTTTAATCCGTGTGACTTAAGTTGCGTGATAAGCTCTTTATTATCAGTATCACTAAACCAATTGCTGATGCTTTGCGCCATAATGCTACCTAGGCCTTCTACTGCTTCTAGTTGCTCTGTAGTAGCTTCGAAAATAGTATCGAGTGAGTCAAAGTTAGCATCTAGATCTTTGGAAGACTGCTTGCCTACATGGGGAATACCTAAGCCGTGGATGAGCTTCCATAGTTCGCGCTTCTTGCTCGATTCGATAGCGACGATTAGATTCTGAGCAGACTTTTCTGCGAACTTTTCGAGGGTTAAGACATCTGTTTGGCTCAGAGTATAGAGTTCTGGGATTGCAGTAACTAGTCCACGGTTGACGAGTTGCTCTATGACGGCGATTCCAAGATTATCTATGTCCATGCAACTACGTCCAGCGAAGTGTTCAAGGGCTCGCTTTAAGCGGATGGGGTCTTCTTTGCCCACAACGCGCCAAACAGCTTGGTCGGGGTCACGCTGAGCCTCAATACCGAGTTCTTTTAGGTGATCACCAAAGTCGAAGGCTTGGCTATTGGGAGGTCGTTTTTCGAGATTGACTCCAAGCACCTGAGGAATGATCTCACCTGCTTTCTGAACCAGCACAGTGTCGCCTGGGCGTATATCCTTACGCAGGATTTCGTCCTCATTATGGAGGCTGGCACGTGAGACGGTAGTCCCAGCTAGCTGAACAGGATCTAAAATGGCTACAGGTGTCACGGCTCCTGTACGACCAATCTGTAAGCTGATATCTTTGAGTAAAGTTTCCGCACGCTCTGCCTCGAATTTGTAAGAGATCGCCCAACGAGGTGATTTCGATGTGAATCCAGCTTCTCGCTGTTGGGCGATGTTATTGAGTTTGATAACCGCTCCGTCGGTTGGATAAGAGAAGCTCTGCCGTATACTATCGAGCTCTTCAATACACCCCAAAGATTCTTCGATGCTACTAGCTATCCAGAATTTTTCTAATACCGGAAACTTCCAATCTTTAAGCATTTGTTGAATTTCGGACTGCGTACCAAAGAAGTTATTAGGTTCGGTGGCACCAATTCCATAAAGGACGAGGTCGAGTTTGCGACGACTTGATTCTAATGGGTCGAGTAATTTTACAGTGCCTGCGGCAAGGTTACGCGGATTAGCGTAGAGCGCTTTGCCCTCGGTTTCTCGCTCGGCATTGATTCGCTCGAATTCTACGTGGCGCATGTAAATCTCACCCCGAACCTCGATTACATTAGGAGCATCTTCTATTCTATCAGGAAGCCCCTTTATATGACGTACATTTTGGCTTATGTCGTCGCCCTCCACACCGTTTCCACGTGAGAGCGCGCGTACAAGCTTTCCAGCCTCGTAAGTCAGGCTGACGGCGACGCCATCTATTTTCGGCTCGACTAGATATGTGAGTGATTGCTCGGAAAAACGCTTTTCTAGGCGCCGCCCAAATTCGATCAGTTCTTCCGAGTTATAGGTATTATCTAGGCTAAGCATTGGCAGTCGATGCCGGTAGCTCTTAAATGCTTCTAGTCTGTCGTCACCCACCGACTGCGAGGGAGATTTTGACGAGCTAATCTCTGGATGAGTACTTTCTAATTCGGCTAAATCAGCCTTGATTTTGTCATATGCTTGGTCGCCAATTACAGGCTGCGCGTCTTTGTAATAATGACGATCATGTTGGGCGATAAGTGCACGCAGTCGTGCGATCTCATTTTTGGGATCAGGCATATTTTAGATTTAAACAAGGAGCTTAACTTGTAAAGCTGTGAAATTATAAGGTATGCGTCTTACTTCTCATGCATTGGTTGAATGCATACTTTCATCTATTAAAAAATAATATCTAAATGTATCGGGTTTACGCCGATTAAGGGCGAGGACGAGCCCCTCTTAGTTTTAATGGCTCTGCGCGGAAGTATCGTGGGATGACAGGCCAACGCTCAGTTAAAAAATAAGCATAGGTGCCTGCAGGGTATTCTTTAGTAACAGTGAAGCGACCATTGCATTCATCGAGGTCTCCTGACCCTTTTATATACTCATAGTCCCTGCTAAATGTGCCATCATAGTTGCCGCCTGGATTTTTACCTATTTCAGGGCGTTTGCCAACTTTGACCTGCCAACTACTTCTTAATTTAACGATAGCAGACTTTGGATTTTCAGCATCACTATAACCGTAAAGAGCGTAGATTGGGTAGCCATCCATTGCGAAGCCAATGAGTGGAGAGTGTTCCCCCGTGCGAACCTTAAGTTTTTCTAGAAGTCCAGTAGGTAGGCCGTGGTAATGGTAAGACCCATTTGGTTGAACATGTCCGTGGTGGGTATCGAGGCCAAGAATGACTGAACCACTAAGTGCCTCATAATTCCAATCACCGTCGCGGTCACCTAGAAAATATTCCGCAGTGCCTGGGTCAAAGAGGACTCCATTTGCCGCTATACCAAAAGGTGTGTTGGGTACGCCGCGCCCACTTTCGTTGTGAAGTGGTATGGGCTTTTCAAGTGGTATAGGCCTGAGCGGAAGTGTAAAAGATAGGTTCTGTTCACGAATAGTATGCGGGTTACGGCGATTTGGAAAACGTCCTATCTTATGCAGTGGGATGGCATTTGCCTGTACTAGCATTTCATTTTCGCCCCGCCTAAAAATTACTTTAGGACTAAAGTTCAGTGACTCAGTAGCTCTAATAGGCTCCCAATCACGGACCTTTGTCGATACATGTTCACGCATTTTATGAGATCCACTTGGACGTGGCTGAGCGCTTAGAGAACCTAGCACTAAGTCAATGCTACAGCCAACTAGCATAAGCATGGGCAGTAAACCACAGGATTTACAGAGCTTTAATAATATGACGCTTAGACTAGTCATCAAAATTAGTAGTATCGAATAATTGTAGGGCTTAAGCGATAGTAGACCTGCGCTGTAAAAGTTCAGGTCAAATTTTTTACTTTATTATTCAGGTAGTTCTTTTAGAGCGCCACGTTTAATTAAGTAAGCATAGTTTTTCGGTGAGATGCCCATGACTCTTTTGAAAACACGCGAAAAGTGGTATGGATCGTAGTAGCCAACAAATGCTCCTACCTGTTTCACTGGTAGATTTTGCTCTAAGATTATCCTAGCAGCATGCTTAATCTTTAGCCGTGTTAGCAGCTTGAAGGGAGTTTCCTTTGCGTAGCGCTTAAATAAACGCGCTACATAAACCTTATTTACCGAGCATGCATCGGCAACCTCTACAATTGTATTTGTTTCAAGGTAGTGGTCGTGTATATAGCGCCAGCAATGGGTAAATGTCTCGTTTGAGAAGGACTGCATTATTCCCGGCTTTTGCTGATCGATGCCTAGGCGGACAAATAATAATTTAAGTAGTTGTTCCACTAGAGGGGTAGCTTCACAGCGTTGTAATTCCCCGCTCTCAACAAATTGGTCAAATATATCCTGCACCCACCTTTGTTCTCCAATATAGAACACGCTACCTTCAATGAGGTTGAATTCTTTCATCTTGGTAAGGGCATCAGGGCCATCAAAATCAACAAAGTATTTTTTGAGTGGAGAATCGCCTACTGTCGTAATTTTATGTGGCGTATTAGGGCCGTATACGAAACAGCAACCCGAACTGATTTCAAAATTCTTACCATTTAGCTTAAGCTCGCAACTCCCACTAGCGATATATTCGATTGCGTAGTACTCAAATCCTTTACGGTCGATGCTATAAGCTTGCTGACATAGTTCCATGCCTGCGCACACTACCCGTACGTCACTTTTTTTAGCAGGGTCGTGCTCGTGTACGTAGTATTTTCCCTCTACTCCATTCTTCGAAATGAACTCTGGGTATACGGTGGTCTCTCGTGGCTTTTCTGGTGTCAAAATATCCATCTTTTGTGTTTAGGTACGATAATGCACAGAAATTAACCCACGCGCTCAATAAAATAAGATACTAATCTATCAGATTAGATATCTATATAAGTAACAAAGTGATTTGTTAGAAACGTAATAATTACTGAACGAGTTCTAGTGGGTCACTTAGCTCGATGGAAAGTTTATTGAATTCACCCAATAATCGCTGAAGGGTCTTTGCATATTTTGGATCTGATGCTAAATCAACAGCTTCTTTGGCATCTGCTTCTAGATCATATAATCTCATGACATCAATCTTAGGATAGAGTATGAGCTTATAATCCTCAGATATGATAGCCCGTTGGAGGTCCTCCTTGTAGCAACCATATATACTTTCATAGTGCGTCTTCGTTTCATCACGGATAAGGGGTAGTAAACTTTTAAATTCTACTGATTCGGGAACAAGTGCACCAGCCAGTTCTAATGTTGTGGGCATAATATCTTGTAGATAGATTGACTGCTTTTTGCTCGCGCCTTTTTCGACATCTGGACCAACTACAATAAAGGGGACTCGGAGGCTGTGTTCGTACATATTTTGTTTGCCGAGCAATCCATGGTGTCCCACAGCTAAGCCGTGATCTGCTGTGAAGAAAATGTAGGTGTTATCGGCTTTTCCACTCTCATCTAGAGCATCTAAGATACGCCCGATTTGGTCATCCATGTGCGTGATTATCGCGTAATACTCTTGGCGATTTACTTTGACTGAATATTCACTGCGAGGAAAAGGCGCTAAGTCTTCGTCGCGTAAATCTTGTCCGCAGCCAATTCCATCTTTATGGGGGTATTCTTCGATGAAGTTAGACGGTAGCTCAATCCGATCTAGAGGATATCGATCCACATAATCTTTTGGTGACTGGCGCGGATCGTGTGGGGCATTAAAGGCTAAATACATAAAGAATGGCGAGGAACTATTAGACGCTTCCACTAGAAATTCTTGGGCATGGTCTGCTATAATCTCGCTCCAGTGTGTTCCGCCTTCCCAAAATCCACCCCATTTGTGCTCCCATGGTTTCCAGCCCGCATCATAGGCTGCTTCATCTAGAGGACGTTTGTATCCTTCTGGAAAATCTTCAGGCATTCCAGGGCGGACATCTGCTACAACATCAAAGATATCTGAAGCATTTGAGGGCAGGTGCCATTTCCCAGTCATATAAGTTTGGTAACCTGCGGCTTTTAGAAGTTGGGACCAAGTAGAACCAGCCTGAACTTGCTCATTGAAGGTTCGTCGGTTACGCGGCGCACGCCAAACTGTAGTACCTGTATTGAGCATGGTGCGGCTTGCAATACAAACTGCTCCAGTCCAAGAGCCCATATTGTAAGCATGTGTGAAGGATGTCCCTGCTTCCATCAGCCTATCAATATTAGGCGTCTCGATATCTAGAATACCTAGTTTGCCAATAGCTTCGTAGCTGTGGTCGTCTGCGAAAATAAATAGAATATTCGGCTGCTTAGCGTGTATCGCAGTAGTAAAGAGTAAGCCAAGGGCTAGGGTATATAATGAGTTTCCTATCATAAATTTGTATTGTTTGGTCTATTCTGCAATTAGTTAAAAGTTAACGCACATGGCTTAGTTTTAAAGTGTAGACGTGATCACAAGGCATCGTGCTAGGATTGAAATTGGGTAGGGTAATGATGGTGTTATTTCCTTCGGATTGGTATGTAAGTGTACCCTCAAAACCTAACATCTCAACATTTGATTCGGAACTTAATTCGAAGTCCTTAAGTGTAAAAGTATCACTATCGGGCAGTTTAGTAATTAGTGCATAGACTGTGTCACCCTTACTGGTGAAATAGCACTCTTTACGTGCTTGGCCTTCGCGAGGGTAGCGTGCCATTTCAATGATCGGATCTGGGACTCCTTTGTGGAATTCTTGTTTAGTATATCCCACAATTTCTCCTTCTCCCCATTGGCAGTCTCTTTTCCATCGACGTGTTTCAAATATTGCTTCCCCGTTTACCTCTAGCCATTTACCGATTTTGATTAGTCGGTCTTGCATAACTACTGGTATTCGACCGTCCGCAGTAGGTCCGATGTCTAGGAGGAAGTTGCCACCCCGTGAGACGATGTCACAGAGCATATAAACTAGTAATTCCGTCGAGTTGTAATCGTCAAAATGCTCAGCTCTATTATATCCAAAGGATTTTCCTATTCCACGATTTTCTTCCCAAAGTATATTGGGGTCACTAAATCCGGAACCATATTCAGTGGTATAATAGCCGCCGTGCTTTGTACGAACTTTTCCCCAACGATCATTGATTACAACCTCTTCTTTGTTTGGGGCATTATTAAAAAGCCATGCTAGTAGGGGCTTGGTTTGCCACTTCTCATCATCCATCCACCAATCACCATCTGAGAAAATTAATGCGGGTTCATAATCTAGAACAAGTTCTTTAAATTGTGGGTACATGACTTTCTTGATGTAATTATCTAAAGTTTCTTCATTACAGGGTTTACCGCGGTAAGTGGGTTGATCTTTTTCTGGCCAGAGTGGATTAAACCAATCCCATATAGAGTAATAATGCCCCATTTTTAATCCTGCATCTTTAACCGCTTCTCCTAAATCTCTCATCAAGTCGCGCTTCGGTCCGGATTCAACGCTATTCCATGCCATGCCGTAACTCTCAGATGCTTCTTTATTAGGCCACAAACAGTACCCATCATGATGTTTTGATGTAAGAACTACATATTTAGCGCCGCTACGCTTGAAAACCTCTGCCCAATCATCTGGTTCGAACATTTCACAAGTAAATAACGGCCTAAAGTCAGCATATTCAAAATCTTCTCCATATACCCGATTATGGAAATCATTTGTTATATCTCCTCGGGCAACAGCAGCTTGATGTTTGCCAGTTTTATCACCGTCTTTTGCATGCCAATACCATTCGCTATATGTACCGCGTTGAGAGAACGAAGGGACTGAGTAAAGGCCCCAATGAATAAAGATCCCAAACTTCGCATCAGGATACCAGCTAGGTGTCTCGCGAGAATCAAGTGATTCCCAATTTGCTTCGTAATTATTTGCACTCAAGGACAGCGAAAAATTAATAAATAAGCACGCTGAAATAATAATTATGGTTAGGGGTATAGTTTTTTTCATATTTATAAGGGATAAAAGATATTTTGTCATAGGTTACTAATAGATTTTTGTATAAATATACTCATTTTAAATTCGTAGAGAAGCTCCAGATATCGCCAGTTTGTATCGTTTTTTCTGCGTTCGGAGTGTAAGCGTCAACACGCCAATAATAAGTAGTCTGAGGTTTTAGTTCTTTAGGTGTTATCACATTTGTTTTTGAATCTTTTATAGAGGCAATTTTTTTTAATGAATCGGGTGATTCTCCTAGCAAAATTTGGTGATGGTTAGAATTATAAGCTTCCAGGAACATAAGGTCTGCATTTAGAGGGACATCCTTTCCGCCGTCCTTAGGCACTGGAGAAGAGGCTGTCGTAGTCTTTCGCCCTGGTATCCAATACCTAGGAGCACCATATTCATAAGCCCCTATATCAGGAGCATCACCTATGATGTTCTGTTCCTTGTAATTACTAATCGCGCTGGGTAAATCCTCACTTTTTACGCGAGCGCCTGAATCAACAAGAGGTGAATCCCACTTGGGGCGAAAGTCGTAGTTTTTTGGATCACGCAGATAGATCCAGCTTGATCCCGGAGTGAGCATATTGCTGTCTGACTTACCCGGTATCTCTGTGGCTAGTGGCGGCGCGTAGCCATCGCTCTTAATTCGTCCGGGTGCGTCTAGATTCCAAGATCGATTTTTGATTGTAGCTATATTATTACGAGTAAGGCTGTGCATATTACCCATGATACCGTGCATAGATCTGAATCCTTGAACAGCTAGGGTGACCTTCTCTTCTTCAGGGACGGGATAACTAGAAGAGTTCATTATAGTATTATTTAAGACCAGGTGGCGATCGCCCTTTATCTGATTAGTCATCGTGTTCCAGCTTACATTGTTCATGCAAACGCCATCTCCATAAACTTCCCCATCAGGACGAAAAACCAGCTCGCCGTGGTAATCGAAGCGTATCCCTTGTCCGTTTGTATCGTGCGACCAATTATATGCGACTCGAGTGCCTGCATGTTTGGTGGTGCCTACATTGATAGCGGATCCATCATGCTGTAAATTGCCAGAATCCGTAACACGGTTTAGTTCAATAACAGAACCATTATCTATTGCTCTTATGCCTTCACAATTACCACCTCGCTGCACAGTATTTCTACGAAATATCGCATTCTTACCAAACATTACGGAACCGGATCCCCCGTTGGAGTTTACTTGCCATTCAATATCTGAAAAAAGCGAGTTTTCGATTAAGACTCCATCACTATCGAAGGCAATGGGTGCATTACTTCGGTGAATGACTGAATTGATAAAATGATTTCCTTTGCCCCCACTGTAGCTAGACATTTTGTTTTGATTTGATGCGGGGTTGTGATTTGCAAACCATTTAAAGGCTCCAAGGACGAATTTGTGAGTGGCAGGGTAATCAAATCGGCAAGTATCGAAGCCACTATCCGTGCAATAGTTTAGCCAAAAACCACCCGCAAAAAAATCAATATTTTCGAAATTAATCGAAGAACATCCAGTTAGCTCTACTGCGAAATCAACGGATCTTGCGTAGAGGTCTAATTTATTGGGATTCGCTCCGAGTTCTGGTTTATAGTAAACCTTATTTTCCGCCTGGTCATACCACCATTCGTTGCTCTGATCTAAGGCTGGAAGTCCTAAAATATGATACGATGCGTAACGTTTTTTAAAGTGTTTCAGTTCGCTATTTCTGTGTCCTACTAGATCAGTACTGTACGTGAAATGGTCACTGCCAGCTTCGTGAGAAACAATTGGTTGAGTGTAAGTTAGCCAGTGACTTAGATTGAGAACAGCTAGTGCTCCTGAGAAATCAATCCCGGTGCTTGCTAGTGAAGGCGGCTGATTAGTAAATGTGATATCAGGGTCGAATACATACCTTGAGTCACCTTCAGTAAATCCAGGTCTAGCAGGTACATGAAATTGATCGTCATAGACTACACCTAATTGTGTTTGTCCCTCCCAAACACCCTTATGCTGATTGAAACCGCCATCTGTAGAGCGACAGCTCTCCATCATCCGCCAGATCTTTCCATCCTCAAAAGTAGCATCGGGCCAGCGCGCCAGATAAACAAGGCGTGAGTCGCAGAAGAGCTGCCATATGTCCTCCTCATACGATAAAGACCAAATGCCATTTTTTCCTAACTTCCACTCTTTAGGAAGTAGTATAGTTGGGTCGATTCTTACTGTGCCTGCTTTGCTAGCACGAATCGTTAGACCCACTTTGTTTGTCAGCTTTATGACTTCGCGATAGGTCCCAGGCGCTAGTTCGATAGTTTCACCTTTATTAGCTCGGTTAATTGCAGCTTCAATTGTCATTAGAGGAGACTCTTTATTTCCTGCACTATTGTCGGAACCACTGTTGGAAACATAAAGAATCTTACTCTTTGCAAATAGTGTATTGCATAAAAGTAAGCTTAAAAATATTGCTGATATTAGATTTTTCATATTACTCGAGACATTGTATTGCGTTACAAATTCTTAAAACCTTATTTATTTAGTTCCGTCTAGGATAAATTCTCTACTTGGAAACAGATGTCTTTAAAATCCATTAATTGGGATACTATAAGTATGCAAAGTGAAGTAATTTTATGTTAAATTATCGACAAAATTTATGAAAATATTAAACTTATTTCTCTTTTTAGGTCCACTATTACTTACCTTAAGTTCGGTATCTCTGCTCGCAGAGAATTATGAACCCACAGTGGAGTCTTTACAAGAATATGAATGTCCAGATTGGTTTCGTGATGCCAAATTTGGTATTTACCTACACTGGGGCGCTTACTCAGTTGCCGAACAGGGAGAGTGGTATGCGCGCAATCTTTATATAGAAGGACGACCAGAATATGCACACCACCTTGATACTTATGGGCATCCGTCAGATTTCGGATACAAGGACTTTATTCCCATGTGGAAAGCAGAAAATTTTGATCCAGATGCATTACTGGAGCTCTTTAAATATGCGGGTGCTAAATACTTTACCCCTTGTGCGGTGCATCATGATAATTTCGATCTTTGGGATTCGGAGCATCATGAGTGGAATGCGGTAAATATGGGTCCTAAAAAGGATTTAATAGGTTTGTGGCGTGACGCTACTCTGAAGGCCGGCCTACGATTTGGGGTAACCACACACCTATCTCGTACTTATAGTTGGTTAAATGTGGCTAATCAGTCTGATAAAGAGGGTCCAATGGTAGGGGTACCATACGACGGAGCTGCGGGCGAGGGAAGCGGACTCTACCCGCCAAATGATGGTCAAAGCACTCACCCACGAGCACCTTTTGATGCTCCAGAGTCATGGCGAAATCAATGGGTTAAGCGTATCAAACAACTTGTGGAGGATTATGAACCAGATCATCTCTATTTTGATTGTGCAGTGCCTTTCCGTGGTAGCGATTCTGGGGCAGCTGGACTGGATGTAATCTCACACTTTTATAATCAACGCTCTGAAGGAGTTATGTGCATTAAAGAACGTCCTTGGCAGGGCCTTTACGCCGATGGAATCACTACGCTCGATTACGAGCGCGGGAAGGCCAGTAGCATCCTCAAAGAACCCTGGCAGACGGATGATTCGATTGGTTCATGGGGTTATAAGGCGGGTTCCCCTTATATGACCCCAGACTTAGTAGTCGATAAATTAATAGATATTGTCTCAAAGAATGGTAATATGCTTTTGAATATTCCTATTAAGGCAGACGGCACGATCGACCGTGAGGCTACTGCACTACTAAAAAATATAGGAAAGTGGTTCGATATTAATGGTGAGGCAATTTATGGGACGCGGCCATGGTACATGCATGGTGAAGGGCACAACGAGATTGGTCATAAGGACCTAGAATCACCCATGGGTTCACGTGATTTTCGTTATACCACTAAAGGAGATAAGCTTTATGCTTTCGTTTTGGGCTGGCCGAATGCCAAGCGTAAGCCAGTAGTTTTCCCTAATTTAGTGAAGACGAATACCCGTATTGGGGAGATAACTCATGTCGAATTACTGGGGCATGAAGGTGAATTAGAATGGTATAATCATGGAGATGGTCTACAAGTTTACTTCCCTAAGGAAAAACCGTGCAACTATGCCTACGCCCTAAAGATAAGTTTTCTTTAGAAATCGATAGTTTGCCTTGCTCATTTTACTAATTAGCGAGCGTTACTTCTAGTGCAAATCCAATGCCATCTGCCATAAAAGCAGGAAGTTGAACTTCCACGCCTGATGGGCTTTTTTCCCAGTCTAGGAAGGATTCTTGTCCTAATAATCGAATCTTATCAATAGGTTCGTTAATTAAGGATTTTACCAGAATACTTCTTCCCTCAGGGCGTGCTAACGCAACAGCGTATACTTTATCCCCTTTTTGTGTGAACCAGAAATCATCACTACCAAAATTAAAGTCGAGTTTGGCTTTTTTTCGGTGCTCTGTACCGCCCATTTTTAGCGCAGAATCCCCCTCGTGATCTATACGCCAGGGCTTTGTTCCGTAGATGGCATCTCCATTTGATTTTAGCCATTCGCCAACTTTCCGTAGATTAGAAACGGCTTCAGGAGGCATCTTGCCCAGTCCATCAGGACCAATATTAAGTAATAAATTACCGCCTTTACTCACATTTGCTACTAGCCAATAGAGAATTTCAATAGGCTTTTTCCAATCGTCATCGTACGATTTATAGCCCCAAGAATTGTTGGTAGTGGCTACGCACTCCCATGCATTTTCATTTATCCGATCAGGGATAACATTGTCACCTGGTATACCAAAGTCGCCAAAATGATTTCCGATGCGCTGATTGACTAAAATCTCAGGGTCAGCGTTGTAGATAGTCTCATAAAATGCAAAGCTGTGCCGAGCGGGTATATAAATAGGAGTATCGAGCCATATTTCACATAGCTTATAGTTATCCACGAGTTCTTGGACCTGAGGTAAAGCTTTGTTTATGATATAGTCGTCGAATTTGACTGGTGCGGGATCAAAATAATTAGCAAAGACTTTCTTTTCGGGCTTTTCGGGACCGTAGTCCTTAATTCCTGAGTCACCGCCATCTTTCCAATCGAGGGCGTGCGAATAATATACACCGAAGGCAATCCCAGCTTTTTCGCAGGCTTGCTCGAGTTCTCGAATGATATCACGGCCAAAGGGACTACCATCGACTGCATTAAAGTCACTGACATCTGAGTCGAAAAGAGCGAATCCATCGTGGTGCTTTGAGGTAATGACCATGTACTTCATCCCTGCTGCTTTAGCTACTGCGACCCACTCCTGAGCGTTAAAACGAGTTGGGTTAAAACTCTCTGCAAGCTTAGCATATTCAGCACGAGGTATCTCTTTGTTTCGCATAACCCACTCTGCTACACGAGGGCCTGTACCACCTTCTTCCATTTTTTGACCCTTGTAGACCCCGCCGAGTTGAGAATAAAGGCCCCAATGAATAAACATACCGTATTTTTGTTCATTAAAGCGTTGGTGACCGCGCATTTTTCCTGGAGAGGATGCCATTGGACGCCACTTAGCTTCAAGCTCCAGCATTTCTGGGGATCCAGGAACACCAGATCCCCATGGTCCAGTTGCATTTACACTATGCTGTAATAGCAGTATCAGGGTAAAAAGAAAAATTCGTATCTTCATGTCAGTCATTTTATTAGCTAATTAGCTTTCTTATCAAGCTTGTGAAAACGGGCAATACAGAGTTTTTGCTAGGCGTAGTGCAAGAACTTATTCATTCCCGTATCGTATCCGGTGAAAGTATTTATGAGGATTGGAACTAGGATTTCTATAGTGAAGATTAAGCACAGGACGTTGATTCGTATCAGAGTTGCTTGCGGATGAAATTGTGTATTTTTGAAGATTCACACCAATGTCCCAGCTAGGATTAATCCTCAGGAAGATATATTTCCCGCCTGTGTAACCTGGATTTCTTTCATAGAATGATTGTAGGTAATCTGTAAGTCTGGAAATTGGGCTGGAGCTAATTCGTTCGACATTTGTCCCTACTAAATCTGTCAAAAATGCATCTTGAATTTTTATCACATTAGGATTCCCGCTAGGGCTTTCAGAAAATTCTAGGATTGGCGAAGTAGTGTCGTGTATTCCTAGCGTCCAGAGTTCCGAGTCCCACATGGCAAATTGTCGTTTAGCAGTGATCTCTAGTTCTGCTCTGGCTAGTTCAAGATTCGAGGGCAACTCTGGGAGCGCAAAAATAAGGACTGCTTCTCTGCCACCGCCGGGATTCTGGGATCCAGAAACCAAGGTCGCATAGCCTTGATTTACACCAACAGGTGAGCCTTCTGTTAGGGTGTAATCAGCAGTCTCACCTGATATAGATAGGCTACTCGTTGAATCTAGATGAATTAGACTAAGGGTGGAATCGGATCCATTACCTTCGATGCGGCCCATCTCGGTCCATGTAGATAAGTCTTGAGAAGCTTCCATTATAAAGTGGGAGCTATTACCCGCTTGAAGGGTCAATGCTCCACCTCCTGCCGATACACCGTTTTGCTTTATTTTTAGAAAGCCTTGCTCAGTGGCTTTCGATCGGAGTAAATCTTCAAGGTCATCTCTTGTAGATTCGTGTTGGGGCAAGAAATAAAGATTATCTATTTCATACGGGTCGTATGCGACATCTGTTTGAAAGAGTTCATTCCAAGCACTATTCTTAGCGTAATTTACGAGTTTGGATCCGTCTTCTCGACGGATCGCAATGTAAGGTCTAATGGTTGCAGTTGGGAATTCAGGGTCATGATTGTAGCTAAATAGAAAAGAGTCTCTCCAAGTTGTAGGGATTTGCCCAGTAATGAATGGGAGGAGGCTTGCTCCTTGCATGCTTTCTGGAATTTCTAATCCAGCGATATCGAGAATAGTGGGAGCTAGGTCGAGATTAAGTGCGATCTTATTTACTGCTGAGGCTGCGCTTTGTGCCGCTGGATAACGAATCATAAAGGGAATAAGGATACTCTCCTCGTAGGCAGCACGTTTATCACCCAGACCGTGTTCACCTCTAAAATAGCCTTGGTCGCTAATATATATGACAGCAGTATTATCGGCGATATTTAGTGTATCTAGTAAGTCGAGTATTTCGCCTACATTATCATCTATTGCAGTAATATTACGCATATAACCTCTTAAATCAGCCAGATCGTTACCTTGACTGGCATTAGGGGCGTAGGCAGTTCTGTGCGAAAGGTTTGGAACGCTAGCAGGAGCATCATTAGAATAAAGATTTGCAGTGCGACTTGGTGGCATGTTGCGAGGTGAGTGAGGAGTCTTAAAACCGAGCACACATAAAAATGGTGTGTTTGCATTATTCTTCGCGGTTATGAATTCAGCCGCTTTGTCTGTAGATACGTCATCTATCCACTCATTAGGATTATTATTATAATTAGTACTAAAAAGAGCCGCGCCGTTCTGATCAATCCAGTCATTTACATAGTAATTACCCTGACCGGCGTATGTAACGGCCTCAGTAAATCCTGGGCGATTATCTTGCGTACCCATATGCCATTTACCGAAATACCCTGTAGCGTAGCCTGCATCTCTTAGTAAAGACGCATAAGTGGTGGTATCAGATGGTAATGCAGTATCGTTATCTGTAATGCCATGGATATGTGCATGCTGACCAGTTAGCATAGTAGCTCTTGCGGGAGAACATAGAGAGTATACAGAAAAGGCATTTTGGAAATGGATACCTTCAGTATACAGCGAATCTATATTAGGGGTAGCAGGAGGCGTATTAAGCCAAGGGAATCGAGCAATTCTACCTTCTGCGCCCATTCTCGATTGCATATAACTCGTGGAGTCCCAGCGTTGGTCATCTGGTATTATGACTATAATATTTATATTACCATTATTTGCGGGTTGATTAACTGTAGTAGGGTCAATGACGCTGTAACTATTACTCTCATCTAAAAATGTGCCGGAGAAAGCTAAGTTATCGATTTGGGCGTGGCCATTGCCCTGTGCATTAGACCATTCCAAGCGAAAGCTAGCTTTCTGCCCCGGTGGCACGCGCACTGCGGAACCAATCTCCGCTGCTAAACTATGAGATACATCTTTGAACCCTTTTGCGGTCCAAGTATCTTGATAAATTATTCTTTGATCAGTTACCTCGGAATTGGTCGAAGCATTGATTAATTCACCAGGAGATGCCAAGTACCTGATAGTAAGTGTGTCTGGCGAAGTTGATTCGTTTGGGAGTCCGCGAGCATCAAAGTGTATATGTTCTAATCGAAAATGATAATCGCTATGATTGGTAATACAAAAATCGCCATTTAGATTAGCTGTAGAACTTTGCTTACTAAACTTCCAGGAGCTAGTGCCATCATTCTGTTCGCCGTTGGGCGCTGGGTTTCCATATGGTCCGATACGACTGCCTGGTGAACCATCTGCGAGGGAATAATCAGTAATTAACAAATCATTTCCAAAAGTACCATTATTTAAGAAGTCATTGTTAGTTGCTTGGCCTAAGCCAGTACGACCCCAATACGATGCGTCACTACCAATCGCGCCAGTTAGGTAGAGAGAATTTGAATTGGATCCTGTGGGTGTTGGGTCATAGGTAGTATTCGTATCGGGGGTATTGTCCTGTATTCCAGAGTTGTTGTTCCCGGAAGAAGAATTTTCGAATGTTTGCCATCCTACGACGTGCAATTGCGCGTTTAATGGCGCAATTAAAAAAAACGTTATACCAATAAGGGTAGTGCCTATACTATATATATGGAGCATCAAATCTTGGACGATATTATGAGTGCATTAATGTGCATTTATTCATACTTGCAGAATGTACTTATATACAAATTCTAGCAAATATAATGAAGGTAAATCAACAGAAGATCGCTAATGAGTTAGGAATTTCTCGGACAACGGTCTCTCGCTGTTTTACGAATCATTCGGGCATCAATCCTGATACCCGGGCATCGGTGTTTGCTATGGCTACAAGGCTTGGCTACACCTACTTGGAGCCTAGGAGTAAAGATAAGAATACTAGTGTAAATTCTAAGACGATGGCAGTCTTGATTTGTAGTGACCCTAGCCATGACATCACAAAAGATAATCAAAGTCCTGGGATGCAGCTTCTTCCTGGTATATCAGAATATGCCCTGATCAATAAGTTGAGGCTTGATATGAAGATCATAAATCCAGCACAAACAATATTTGAACCGACTTACTTTGAGGAATTATCTAAAGAACAAAAAACACAGTGGGATGGGGTTCTCCTTATTTATCCATTCCCCAGCGCGATTATCAGCGGTTTGATGCATAAGTATCCTTGTGTCTCACTAGTAGAGCAATTCGGGGCACCAGACTTAGACTGTATTGACGTAGACCATCACCGTGGCGTCTCTCATCTGATGCAAAAGTTGATCGACCAAGGTCACAAGAGGATAGGATTTTTCTCAAGACGTTACGCAGTCGAAGCTCCATGGGTGTATCGCCGTTATAGTGCCTACGTAGAGAAGCTAGCTCGCGCTGGTTTGCCTTACCATAAGGAGGATGTACTCAACTTGTATGATGCTGATAGTTACAATCTTGAAGAGAGCTACAAAAAAGCCCTCAAGCAGACCGAAGATGGAGTTACCGCGTGGATATGCCCTGCTGATCATATAGCCTACGACTTTATAGCAGTCTTTCAAAATTTTGGGCTGGTAGCAGGCAAAGACTATTCCATAACAGGATTTGATGGTATCCCCATGCAAGGTTCTCAAACAAAGCTTACAACAGTTAAGATACCTCATAGGCAGATTGGTTATCAGGCCGCTAGGCGACTAGATGAACTGTTGAATAATCGCTTTGGAACGACGCAGCACGTACATCTAAACGGTACCGTTGTAGCAGGTAACACTGATAATACTATTTAGCCATCTACTATGGCACAAAAAAGCCTCCCCAAGTGGGGAGGCTTAAGTAAATTAAACTATTAAACTATAAAACCTAGACTTAGGCGCGGCGGCGACGAGCAGCGAATGCTAGTACAACTACACCTGTTAGGAGACTGAAGTGACTGACTTCAGGAACAGCAGCTGCTGTTACTGTAAGACTGTCAGATCCACCAGTCCAACTGTGAGTAAAGGAATCTATTGCAACAACGCCGGCAATTTGGAAACCAACCATACGTTGAACAGGGACATTAGTTAATGAGATGGTGTTTTCTCCAGCAGTAATGTCATTCCAGTTACCATTTAAAGTACTTCCGTTGTTGATACTTCTAATAGCTCTCCAACGAGGACCAGGATTGGATCCATGAGCAGTAGGTGTGCCTACTACATTAATAGAGAATATTTGTGCAGCGCTAGAGCTGGCCCATGCACCTGCAGCAGGTGTGTTAACTGCAGTGTTCGCTAGACCTGATTTGTAAGTATCGACATTTCCTATACCACTAATGAATTGTGTAAAAAAGAGCGAATTATCTGTTAAGGATGCGCTAGATGTTGCACCTGCAGTAGGAAGGGACAAATTAGCGCTTGGTGCATTGGCAAAACCACCATCAGCTGCACTTATGATGGAAACATTGTACTGCGCCGATGCAGTTGAAAACGCGAACGCTGTGATAGCCGCGATGAGTAGGGTTATTTTTTTCATATATTTAGGGTAGGTTATAGTTTATAGTTTAAATTAATTAATTTGATTTTTACGACGTTGAGATACTAGAAGTAGCGTGACTAATCCTAATAAAAAAGTGTAAGAACTAGGTTCAGGAACAACTGAAACTGTCTCCATTCTTACAACAAAATTATCTAATTGTGATGCTGCTGCAGCGTTACCTGTATTAATCTTGAGCCTGATATTAGCATAACCGCCTTCTGCGATCCATCCAGTACCTGATATATTTCCACCAATCCAATTGCTGAAATTGTTAATACCATCGTCAATTGTGCCAGTGCCTAGACCAGCAAGATTGACCATTTCACTTCCTTCCGATACAGAGGAACCTTTAACGAGCGCGGAATCTCCAGATGCTAAGTAAAGTAAATTATAACTAGTTGGGTTAGCATTACCGGGAGCTTTACGAATATCGAAAGAGATATTAGTTAATTTAGCGTCAAATCCAGTGTTGTTAGTAATACGAAAGTCTAGTAGTTGTTGATTGCCGGAATTACCAAATTTAGCGTAACTACCGTCGAACCAAGCACCTGTTTGTCCAAATGTTGAAGTACCTACACCAAATGCATCCCTACCAAGAGTTGAAGAACCGGGCCCCAAGATAAGACCGAGACCGTTCTCTGCTAGGCTTATGGCTAGGTTGTTCGGTAAAGCTTCAGTATTCAGCCCCGCAAAGTCATCTACAACAATGTCATATGTTGCCGCCTGTGTAGCACTAAAAAATGCAAATAGTGCAATAAATACAATTATGGGTGAATACTTCATTTAAGGGTAAATTTGGGTATATTAAGAGTGTAGGGTATGATTAATACTCTAAAAATTATCCAAAGCAAGCTAAATCTGCAATTTAATGCACTAAATTTAAAAAAATATCTATATAATCTTTAAATATATGCAAATCAAGATTTTATGAATTATTTATTTTTTTACTTTATTTTACTTAATATAACATTAATTCACACTTTAATTTTATTTTAAAAATTTAATTCTACTAAGTTTAACCCATTACGCTTAATTATGGCTCTTTTTTTACGTTTTTTCTTAATTTTTGCACTCATTAGTAACTTATTGCCCCAAATAGACGCCAAGCCCCGTAATGTCGTCTTTATACTAAGCGACGATCATCGCTTTGATTTTATGGGTTTCACTAAGAAGCTACCGTGGTTAAAAACGCCCCAGATGGACCGAATGGCCGGTGAGGGTGCATACTTTGATCAAGCTTACGTCAGCACCTCTTTGTGCTCCCCAAGTAGAGCGTCTATATTAACGGGTCTCTACGCCCACACTCATACTATAGTAGATAATCAAGCGCCTAACCCTGGCAATCTTACTTATTTTCCGGAATATCTTCAAGAGGCAGGTTATCAAACCGCTTTCTTTGGTAAATGGCATATGGGAGATGAATCCGATGATCCGCAGCCTGGATTTTCTCACTGGGAATCTTTCAAGGGTCAAGGTGTCTACGATGGTGTGACTTTAAATATTAATGGTGAGCGTGTTACCTTTGATGAAACGGTCTACACCTCTGATTTGCTTACTGAACATGCCGTCGAGTGGATGGAAGAACTTGATCCGGAAAAGCCCTTTTTTGTTTATCTCTCTCATAAGGCTGTACACGCAGAGTTTAAACCGGCCTCGCGACATGCAGGCCTATACGCTGGAGCGGAATATGAGCTTCCAGCGACTTACTCTCAGACCAAAGATAATGCCTATAAAGAGCTCCTCTGGCCAGAATGGGTAAAGCAGCAACGCCACAGTTGGCACGGGGTAGATTTCATGTACCATGCTAATGGTGAGGTTGGTGACCTTGTCATTGATTACTGCGAGACTCTCATGGGCGTGGATGATAGTATTGGCACCGTCATGGCCTACTTAGAACAGCGGGGGATTTTGGATGAGACAGTAGTCATATATATGGGTGATAATGGATTTAGTTGGGGCGAGCACGGCTTAATCGATAAACGACACTTTTACGAGGAGTCAGCCAAAGTGCCTCTATTGGTACGATGCCCAGATGTTTTTGAAGGTGGCAAAACCTTGCACAGTCTCGTGCAGAATATTGATATCGCTCCTACCGTCATGGACTTAGCTGGGCTCGAAAAAAATCCTATTATGCACGGGCATTCTTTCGTTCCTATCCTAGAAGGTAAAGACATACCCTGGCGCGACAAAGTATTTTATGAGTATTATTGGGAATATGACTTCCCGATGACGCCATCGGTCTTTGGAGTACGAACCGACCGTTATAAGTATATACGTTACCAGGGGATATGGGATCGCAACGAACTCTACGATTTAGAAAACGATCCAAACGAAATGTATAACTTAATTGAGAGTCCCGATCACCAAACTCTCATCCATGAGCTCGCAGGCGAAATCTACGATTGGTTAGAACTCACTGGTGGGATGCAAATTCCCTTAAAGCGCACCATTAAGCACCGCTGGGGTGATTACCGCCACGAAGGCCAATATTAAGCAGGCCTCTTAAATACTTGCGAGAATCTTATCGGGTAGTGATCGGAGGTGGAATATTTTTGCGCCACTGGCTGATAGTAGACAGCAAATTTTTTGTAATTTGTGGGTGCGCTAGGCTTCGATCCTCCGTCTCGTTTGGATCAACAGAAAGATCAAATAGTTGTTCCCCATCTTTAGGATTAAAGACTAGCTTCCAATCGCCTCGACGCAACGCGCCACTGTCTCCAGAAAACCATAGTATATCTCGCGGTGCGAGTCGGGTATGCTTTCCCTCTATAACAGGCAGCAAATTTACACCGTCTAATTCACTCTCTTGACTGGAGTCAAGGCCCCCAAAAGCGCAGAATGTGGGGTACAAGTCTAGGGTAGTAACGGGCGTATCGGTTACGGCACCGCGATCATCAGATCCTGGCCAACTAATGATAAAAGGCACCCGAATGCCACCATCCCAGTAAGTGCCTTTTTGACCTCGTAAACCTCCGGTGGAGCCGAGCATCTCGCCGCGCGGCCAATCCTCCGGCATGCCTTTGAAGGTAGTCAGAGCAGGTCCATTATCACTAACAAATACTAGCATAGTATTTTCGCGAATACCCGCTACATCGAGAGTCTCTATTACCCTGCCGATGCCCTCGTCGATCGCCATTACCATGGAGGCATAGTGCTTAAGAGCTTCGCTTTCGATGTGCTTTAGTTTTTTTAAGTCTTCACTTTTTCCTTGTAGTGGGCTGTGAGGTGCATTGTAAGCGAGCATCAAAAAGAATGGATTGTCTTTTTCTTGGGTAATGAACTCACAAGCATGACGACCCAATCTATCGGTTAGATATTCGTCTCCCTCTTTTACAGGACCCCAAACTCCGCTTTTTTTACTGCTGCCATAGTTGCGGTCGTTCACTCCTTTATAGTTCCCATTATCGTCGGGCCAATAGTCGCCCTCCCAAACCATGACATCGTAAGTATAATCAAAGTACTTTTCTGCGGGCATGGGATCCCAACTGGGATTATTTAAGTTCCATTTACCGACAAGTCCAGTAGTGTAGCCTAATTTTTTCAGGGCTTCGGGTAATATTTTATGATCCTTTGGCATTCTAACAGCGCCCATGTCAGGGTTCCAATAGACACCAATACGGCTAGGCTGTAAGCCGCTTAGCAAGCCGACGCGACTGGGCCCACAAACAGGGCTAATAGAGTAGCCTTGGGTGAAGCGTAGTCCATTCTCAGCTAATGAATCAATGTGGGGAGTGGGTACTAGTTCGCCGCCGTAGCAACCCGGGTCTGCGTAACCCATATCGTCTACAAAGATAAGAATGATATTAGGCTTCTCGGTGCTCGTCTGAGCTGGTAGCTCTAAAGGTTGGAGAGCTATCCAAAATGTCAGAACAATAACTTTCCACTGAGCTAGTAATACGGACTTCAATTTTTATAACGGTTAAAGAAAAGTGTCTTAGTTTTTCCGCTCCCACCTTTTTTCCAGCTGTTACTGTCCTCGGGCCTTTCGGCATCTACATTTTGGAGATATTGTTCTAGTTTGGAGTCGAGCGTAGAAGCGAGCTGTGGTTTTTCGTTGGCTAGGTCACGACTTTCACCGGGATCGTCTGCAACATTAAATAAAAGACTGCGCCCAGAAGAGGTGAATTTTAAAAGTTTATAATCCCCCAAGCGGATCGCGCTATGAGGCTCGTTTAATCCTACCACATTATAATGAGGAAAATGAAAGATGAGACCTTCGGGTGGACGTGTGATCGTAGCTCGAGGGTCTGAGAGTAAGCTCCGGAAGCTGCGTCCATCGAGATCTTCTGGTAACATCTCTTTCGCTCCGGCTAGATCCGCAATAGTGGGCAGTAGATCGTAAGAGATCACTGGCTCATCGCTTTGAGATCCAACAGGAATACCTGGGCCCATGACAGAAAAGGGTACTCTAATGCCGCCTTCTGTTAAATCCCACTTTCCTCTCAGTAGTGGGGCGTTGAGTCCCATTGGGTACGGTTCGCCTTTGTTTACTTGGATGGGCAGGCAGGGCATACCTCCATTATCAGAAGTAAATATTAGGTAAGTATTATTCGCTAGGCCCATCGTATCATAGGCTTCGAGTAGGGTGCCAATAGAGCGATCTAAGTCTTCGACCATTGCCGCATAGGCGTGGTTGCTATGGAGTTTGCCTGGCTCACGTTTTCCAACTGCATCATAAGTGGCTTCGCTGTACACTAAATCAGAATGTACTGCGTAGTGTGAGAGTTGAATGAAAAAAGGACGATCTGCCTCGATGGAGGAACTGATAAAATCGATAGCGCGCTCCGTAATGGAATCGACCCGTTTGGGATCTATCTCCGCATAGCCACCCCATTCGCGGTGGTGATTTTGCATCGTGAAGCCGCCCTCACTGTTAGTTGTGCGCCCATCGTGTAAATCATAGGAGTATCTATCTGGGTGGGCATTAATGTGCCATTTGCCTAAATGTGCGCAGATATAGTCTGAATTAACGGCTTTTAAAATCTGAGGGATAGCAAGCTGGTCATGGTCGGCACGATTATCACCTAGGACGCGAGTGTATTTTAATCTGGCAGGAGATTTCCCAAATTGCACGCTGTAGCGAGTGGGAGAACAAACAGGTGCGGCGGCATAGCCACTACTAAAACGCATACCTCTTGCAAGAAGGGCGTCCATATTTGGTGTATGATGATAGTCGCTTTTAGCCTCCGGACGTCGCAAATCCATAGAACTTGAGAGACTAGACCAGCCCTGGTCATCGGTTAGAACTAAGATAAAGTTAGGAGAGGTCTCGGCTTCAAGGCCACTACCTAGAAGTAGACTAGCCCATAAGATTTTTAGATATTTAAAATCCATATATTTGGGATCATAGTGCTAGGAATCCTCGTCCAATAGGCCTACTGCGGTAGCTAAGCTTTCTTTTGAAACTCGTATTTCATCATAGGATACCCTAGCTAAGCCGCTTGAAAAACAGGAGAGTATTAAGCCCTTAAAAATACCTCTTTTGGAGTTAGCCAAGCTCGCCTCGGCTCTTTGGCTAATATGACTGGGATTGGAGCCAATTTCAGCGGCTTGTAGTTTTTTTTCAGTTAAGCCATTCTCTGCAAAGTATGTTGCTTGGCGATTATCCAAAATCCACATTTTCAATCCTATGGAAGCGCGCTTACCAGCGAGTGGGAGATTTTCTAGCTTCCAAATTAACAGATAGGTTTCGTCTGGATAGCATTCGATGCCATTCTCGATTTTTGAAGTACGGCTTTGGCCTGCACTAAGTAATCCATAGGGAGAACCCCAACGCTTTGGACAAAATGCAAAAAGTGAATTTCGGGGTGTTGGAGCTTCAGTACTTGGTATTGAAAAAAGAATGCCTAGAACTGAATCTTTGATTAAATTACCGGAGCTAAACCGAAAGCTGCCGTAAACCTCGCCAGTATAATCCGCATCAATTTGGCGTATGGCAATGCCCTGACCAATGGACTTTTCCTTGCGTTCGCCTTTTATGATTATGGCACCGGGCGTTGAAGCGTAACCTGAAATAGCTAAGTCATCCTTGGTGAACATAGCTTTACCTTTGGCAGTCTGCCATGAGCTATGCCAACCCGTACTGCTTTGTCCAGATAGGGTGGAATCTATATTTCCTAAGGAGCTACCGCTAGGTGCCGACATATCAAAGCCTTCGTGTATCCCAGCATTTAGTAGGTTTTGGTAAGAAAGCATAAAAATAATAACTGTAAGTGTGATAAGTGTTTTCATTCGTTTAATGTATTATTGTGTTGTTTAGGTAATTTTACCGAGGAGACACTTATCTCATACGATAAGAAAAGTTGTAATCTTGTAGGGTGCATAAAATTTCATTGTATTGCAATTTTTAATACTGCTTTGTGTAATAATATGCACATAATCAAAGAGCATATATTATGAATTATTATTTATTTTCACTAAAAAAGTTTTCTGTAATCAGCATTTGTATCACTTTGTGTGGTCTTTTGAACGCACAAAATAAGCCTGAGGATGCAGAAGCTCAGGATGCTGAAGCCAACATTATAGATATCAACATCGAATCTAGTCAGCCCGATGAAAATGAAGTCTATGTATTGCCCGAATTCGTCGTCAGTAATGAACGCGATGAGGGATATTATTCAGCTAATACTACATCTATTTCACGTACGAATTCGCTGGTTAAAAATACGCCAATTTCAATGTCGATCATCAATGAGCAATTGCTCGAGGACTTAAATATCACATCAACCGAAGAATTGGCTATGGTGAATGCCTCAATTGATGAAGATCCCAATGGCTTCTCTCTAGATCGCATTCGCATTCGTGGTTTTCGTAGCGCTTTTTCCCGTTATAATTTCTTTAAACGTAATGTACCTTCTGATAATTACAACGTCGCGCGCGTTGATATTATAAAAGGAGCTAATAGTTTAATTTTCGGGCAGGCATCACCAGGTGGCTCTGTAAATTCCGTTCCAATGCTTGCTAATTTCGGGTCGAACTCACAGGCCTTCACTCATGCCCTAGGTAATAAAGGATATGAGCGCACCCTTTTTAATATTAACCAAATTATTAATGATAACGCGGCCATTCGGCTCATGGGTGTGCGCAATCAACCTGGATACGATCATTCATTAAAATCGAGCCAGTTGGAGGCGTTCACGCTAGCAGCTACCTTGAAGCTGAATCGTAATACACAAGTGCGTATGCATTTGGAAAATGTCGATACTTTGAATCGCTTTCCAGGCAGAGCTATGCGTGACAAGACCAAGCGCGACGATGACAATGATCCCGATAATGGCTACCAAGGCATTTTGAGTTCTGCAGATTTCTCTAATAGTATTACGAAATACGAGGTGCCTTTCTCGCCAGATTGGGTCGAACACCTTCCCCAGCAGGCAATGGATTGGCTCATCGATCATACCAAAGATAATACTTATATTGACCCTATCACTAGTCGCGATGATTTGAGGGACCACTATTCTCTTATAAATAGAGAAAATTACGGATCAGTGGCTGGGCCAGATCGATACAGCCAAAGGGATGGTATTTTCCTTATGACAGACGTGGATCATAAATTCTCTGAAAAGGTCGCGGCCAATCTATCTCTTAATTATCAGGATATTAAAGCAGACGGATTAGGACGCGAAGCCGAAAGTTCAGTTATGGTTCGTGATGGTTACGATTATAATATTTTTGGCTCCTATCCTCGGCCAAATCAAGAGGTGGATGATCAATATATACGGACATACTGGCAGAAGAATGATAGTGAAACGGATCGCTTCGCGCTACGCTCTTCTGTAGTTTTTCAGAACGAAATATTTAATGTGGAAAATCGTTTTATCGTTGGCTTTGATTTCGCGGAGCAAAACAAGGAAGAGACTTTTTACGATCAAGTACCAGTGGGTGCGGTTGGTGCTTTGGTCGGTACTAATCAATTGCAAGATGGAGCTTATATTCCCTTAGGTCGCATTAGTGGCAATACGGTAAATGGTCAGTTCCGTGCATACGAATATATTTCACTTAATCGGCCTTTTACTGTGGACCGTTCTATCCTTCGCTTTAACGAATTGATCGAGTCTGATAATATTCTAGAGCTGCCCTTTGAAAATGTGAGTACCGGGAATTATGCACACTTGGATTACCCTAATGCGGAATGGGCGCTTGCACGGAATACAGACTCGAAAATTCGCACAAGTAGCCTTTGGTTTGCGGATCAGTGCGAATTTTTAGACGGGCGTATTCATACTTTAGTAGGCTTGCGCTACGATCGAATTCGAGTGGATTCATCTTTTCGTAAAGTCTTTTTGCATGGATTCGACACTGGTTTAGATGACGGTAATAATAATGAATCAAGTGAGATCTACGATCAGCTTAACCCCACGCTAGGGGGCTTAATCTGGCTGAACGAAAATTTCGCAATTTTTGGAAATTATGCTCGCTCTATCGAGTCACCTTCAGGGACAGAGCGTACTCCAATAGGAGAAGTTGCGCCACCAGAGCTAGGGCAGGGCTACGAAGCGGGGATTCGATTTGAGCTCATGGAGGGTAAGCTCGATGGCCAATTCTCTGTATATAGAATTATTAAGGAGAACGACAATGAATTTAGGTATCCAGATGGGCTACTTCGTGAGATTTATAGCTTTGATTCATTTGGCGCTGACTACCCAGAGTTGTACAATGTTAATAATACATTAATTACTTCAAATCTACCTGGACGAAGAAGTATTGGCGATGAAACGCGTTCGGATGGCCTGGAATTGGACCTAACCTACAATCCAACGAAAAGGTTGAGTTTTATTGCCTCTTATAATCATAATTTAGCCAATGAAATAGAGAAACTGCACCCCCTAGTAGAGAATCCTGATGATTGGGAGCTATTTGGCAGGCCAGATCATCGTGCCACATTAACTGCTCGTTATAAGTTTACGGATGGTCCGCTACGTAATTTAGCAGTTGGTGCCTCTCAGCGCTTTCGTTCTGCTTCTGTGCAGACTCGTTTTGATCTAGATTTTGATGATAACAATGATGGGCAAGTTGACCGTACCGAAAGAGTTAAACTTAAGTTCGGCGATGAGCTAACAACAAGCCTTTTTGCAACTTGGAATAAGAAACTAGGTACTTTACGGAGCTCTCCTACGCTTTATCTCTCAGCACGTGTGAATAATGTTTTTGACGACCGTGATTTTACAGGTCGTGAGAATTACGGATATTATCCAGAGTCTTT